>JBEDKY010000141.1:0-4289 GCA_041171905.1 Pseudomonadota bacterium | reverse complement strand
CTTCTGCCTCGCTCATGGCTGATAGGCAGAAGTCATCTATGACGATGAGCTGGTACTTTGCCATTGCCCTAATGCTGCGGTGAAGTCGCCCTTCGGTTCTGGCATTATCGAGTTCGTACGCAAGCGCCGTCGCTCTGAAGTATCTTGCACTCATCCCCATTAGACAGGCCTTTCGAGCAATCGCTGACGCGATAAAGGTTTTCCCGCTTCCGCTCGGACCTGTGATCAGCAGGTTTCTTTTGGAGCGGATCCACTCGCATTGAGAAAGCATTTTGATGGTGCTCTTATCGAGACCTCGTGCAGCTGATGGCCGGATATCCTCAAGATCGCCTTCCTGCCGAAGTTTGGCTCTTCCCAGTCGGCTCGAGAGTGCCTTGTTCTCGCGCTCGATTATTTCACGTTCGACGAGAACAGCCACGCGATCTTCGAAAGAGAGCTCATCGTATGAAGATGAATGCAACTGTTCTTGGAACGCGTGAAGCATGCCGTGAAGTCGAAGTGATGTCAGCTTTTCACATACTGGATTCAACATAACCATTCTTGTTATCCTTTTAATTGTAATAGGCAGCGCCGCGGATGTTTTCGTGATGTTGGACTTTTGAAGTTGGATTCTGTTTTGCCTTCTCGAGGCGAATCAGTTTCTCAACCTCGAAGACGCTCTGCTGATTTCGATTCAGAACCTTTGCAGCGGTACTTTCGAGCAGCTCACTGCCGTACTTGTCGGCCATCCGTATGAGGGCAATACAACTGCGGTAGCCCTGTTCGGGGTGCTTTTGTCGACCCATTAATGCTTCACAGAGTTGCTTGGTATTTGGGCCGGCTGCATCCAGTGCCCACCGGAGAATTCGTTGGGGATTCCAGTCCATCATCTTTCGATGATGCGATGGCATGTGCTCTGGGATGGTTTGACGAGCTCCAAGTTTTGAAAGCCTTTGATGCACTGCGATAACTTTGCCTTGATGTAGAATTTCGACCATTAATCTCGTGTATCGAATTTCAACATCTTGTCCGACGTGCTGGAATGGAACGCTGTAGTATGCTCGCTGCAGCTCGATGTGGTAATCGATATTGACCTTTGCTCGTTTGCGAGTCACCAGTTCGAACTCTTTTTCAGGCAGAGGTTTGAGAGCTGGCTTGTCGATAGCTTCAAAGAGTTCTCTTCGAGATTTTCCCAGATGCCTCATCGTCTTGTTGTTGATGATTTCAAGAAGAGGAACGATTGCAGAGTTGATTTCCGCGATGGATCCGAAGCCTGTTTTCCTGAGCCTCGCAAGAATCCAACGTTCAATGACTTGAACACCAACCTCAACTTTGGCTTTGTCTCGGGGTTTTCGCACTCTGGCCGGAATGACTGCACAGTTGTAATGTTCGGCGAAGTCTAAATAGTTTGATTGGATCTTCGGCTCATATCGCGAGGGTGATCTCACGGCCGCTTTGAGATTGTCAGGGACTAGGATTGCTGGAACGCCACCAAAGAATCTCAGTGCACAGACGTTTGCATGGCACCAGTTTGCAACTGTTTGGTCTTCCACTGCCATCGCAAAGGTCATATTGCTTGCACCGAGTACCGCGACGAAGATTTGAGCGGCTCTTACCTCACCTGTTATTTGGTCCACGTAGGAAACAGTGAGGCCTGCGAAGTCCAAGAACAACTTCTCTCCAGCCTTGTGCGTCTGACGCATGACCAACCGAGAGTTTCGTTCCCATCTTTTGTAGTTCTCGCAGAACCAACTATACGAAGGCGAGTCCGGGTTTTGCTCCCGATATTCCTCCCAGAGGAGAAGAAGAGTGACTCCTTTTCTCATCACCTCCAGTTTTATTTGAGCCCAGTCAGGGTCTTTTCTTGGTCTCTCAAGTTTGACCGGGGGATAGAGGATTTCAATCAAGTGACTTTCACGAATACTTTGTATTTGGCTCCAATCAAGACCCATTTCTTGCGCCCTCGCAAGAACCTCCTGAACCGTGGTCTTGCCGACTCCAAGAGCCTCGGCAATTTCCCGCTGGGAGAGCTTCGCCTCCCAGCTCAAACGTAATATTGTCTTTACCTTACGCATATCCGTCCTGCTTCTTGGCATCGCCAATCCCCCCGCCGTTTCGCTCAATCGGGGATGGATTAGTCTGCATTGTTTAAAAGCAGAAGTGGTCGCTTTCGACTGGAATCAGTGGTCGGATTGGACAGGAATAAGTGGTCGCTTTCATCTGGAATCAGTGGTCGGATTGGGCTGGATTACGCACTGGCATCTCTGGGCCGTACACGAGCGACTGCAGATCGTGTTCTCAAACCCATATTTCTGATCGAAATAGATTCCTCAAAATGTTCTCGAGCGGCCCATCCCACGGCCGTGAGTCCAGAGAAGGTCGCGAAAGTGGTGAAAGTTCTCAACAGCGAAAGGTTTGTCGACAAGGCGCCGCAAGCGATCTTCAATGTGCTTCTCCACCAAGTTTTTTTTGGGTTCAGTTCGTGCGATGCATGTGATTTGGAGGCACATTGTGCTGTTGCGGAGCGCCGATATGTCGCCGGTTGGCGCAGCTTTGCGGCTCCTGAGCTGCGGGCCACCTGACCGAATCTCGTCTGGAGTTGGGACATCAATAAAACTCCGTGCTGCTTCGAAATGGAACTATTTTTATCTTGATGTTGTGATGTATATCTTCAGCAGAAAGATTGCGGGGTGGGATGTTTATTTGCAGGAAACTGGCACTCTTGCAGAGGCCTTGATTCCACAGACTGCAAAAGAAGAAAGGTTCAAGCCGGGACTGGAATGCTCCCCGTTTAACCGGACACCTGTTTGTTTGAGTTAGCACTTCTAAATTCTCTTGGCGATCTCATCTTCAATCCTTGATGCGGTGCAACGTCGTTGTAGTCATCGAACCAAGACTGCAAGCTAGCGAGCACGGTCTCTGCATTTGGGAGTTCATTCACGTAAACGTAATCGCGTTTAAACGTCTTAACAAAGGCCTCTGCCATTCCGTTTGATTCGGGGCAGTACGCTGGAGTGGTGCAAACGTCGAAACCCAGGCTGCGGCCAAAAACAATTGTTTCTCGCGCTGTGTATCCTGGTCCATTGTCGGATAGCCATTGCAGCGGTCGCGGAAGTTCCGTAACGCCAGGGAACCTGTATTCGACTGTTTCAGCCATCAAGTCCCTGACGATCTTTCCCGTGATCCCGCCTGTGGTTCCATGAAAGCGCATCGCTTCGCGGTCATGGCAGTCAAGGCTGAAAATCACTCGCACGATGTCACCGTTCCAGCAGCGAATATCAAAATGATCACTGCACCACCGTAAGTCCGACGCCAAGGTAATGATCTTGCCGTCGTGGTTGCGAGTAGGCTTTTTGGGCGCCTGCTGCAGCAGCAGGTTGTTTTCGCCCATTATCCGGTAGACACGCTTTTGATTGATGCGCTGGTCTGCTTTCTTGTTCAACATCGCGGTGACTCTGCGATAACCGTAGAACGGCCTATCCCGAACCGTCTTCTTAATCTTCTCAAGGATCACTTCGTCTTTAGCTGTTTTCCGTTGGCGAACTGCCGATTTTTCCTTTTTGCGCTCGTAAATATTTGATCGGGCAATACCAAGAACGTCGCAGGCAATTTTCATTTTGACACGTCCTTCTTGGACGGCTGCGAAGACGATATCAGTTTTTTTTCGCGTGCGACCTCGATCAGTTCTTTCAATGTATCAACCTCAAGCGTCTTCTTGCCCAATGCACGCTCGAGCTCTTTGATCCTGTTCTTGAGAGCTTTGAGCTCGCTTTCAGGAACGACGTTTTCTTCCGAATCCAAAGCTTTTATCTCGCCGTCCCTCATAAGCTTCCTCCACTGAAAGATCTGACTTGGAGAAATACCATATTTCCTGGCAACAGCTGAAGAACTCATTCCTGGTTCAAAACTCTCCTGAACCATTGCCATTTTCTCGGCTGGCGCGAAACGTCGTCTGGGCTGGCGACCATGTGCCAGCAATACTTCACCTCGAATCACTGTCATCTGCCTAGTATCCTCCTATCCTTGAATACTAGGTGTCCTGTTTTTTAGGGGTGCACTACAGGGACAAGTCACTATCCACAGCGATATTGGAGAATCCATGATGTTAAACTCCCTGGCAGAGTTGCTCTCGGATCTGAGCATCTCGAAGAGCTACAGCCGTAAATTGGCCACCAAGCAACGAGCCCCCTGTAGTTAACCCCTCGGGGATCGGACACCCCGTTTGGAGAGGTTAAAGGTCAGTATGAGTAATTCTAGAAGTAAGGAGGGTATCCAGGTTGTCACGGCTGTGGCACGCCGGAGACGGTTCA
>JBEDKY010000140.1:0-8079 GCA_041171905.1 Pseudomonadota bacterium | reverse complement strand
GAGTAGCTTTGCCTCCAGCTGAGGCTTCAGCTTTTCATATTCTTTTTGATCGCCCAGCTGTGTTCCAAGAAATTCAAAAAACAAGACCGATGATTTGAGATCGATCGGACCAATGAACGGAGACGGCTTTTCACCGCCACCCTGCGCTCTGATGAGCTCCATCACTTTCACACGCAGTTCGTCACGCAATTCCTTGAGCGGGATGGGTGGCATTTCGCCGCCCGTTTGCTGCGCGTCTTTGGCATTTGAATGAAGGCGGACGAGGTCGGAAAAAGGTCTTCCGCTATTGAGGTCCTTTTGAATTTCCGAAATGATGCGAATTTTTGTCTGTCTTTGTTCCTCAGACAAGCCCGATGGAAAATCAATCTTGAGCTGACGCAGGCGGACGAGTTGGGATTTTTCTTTGTTGGCATTCATCTGCATGTAGTAGCCGCGGATTTGGTCCTCGGTGACGGAAACCAGTGGTCTGATGACGCGCCCGATGAAACGTTGAGTTTCCACCTGTTTACGGAATTCCTCGCGGTG
Source organism: Pseudomonadota bacterium (assembly GCA_041171905.1). Lineage (GTDB taxonomy): Bacteria > Bdellovibrionota_B > Oligoflexia > Silvanigrellales > Silvanigrellaceae > RFOM01. The sequence goes on along the minus strand of JBEDKY010000140.1, from coordinate 7,554 downwards.
GGACTCCACTGTTTCTCCCTCAGCTTGCAGTATCTCTTGGAATTTCTCCTCGCTGATGTTCTGCTGTTGCAGAAACGCACGTAGTTCAGAGTCGAGTTCGTCATCGCCGAGGTTTAAGCCGAGCTCTCGGGCACGGATACCGAGAATTTTCTGGTTGATGAGTTGTTCAAGGATGATCTCGGCATCAGCTGTCGACAGTTGTCCGCCCAGCAGTTGTCCTTGCGGTGACAGTCGTGTCCGCTTTTCACTCGCGATGAAGATTGCGCGCTGGAGTTCGCTTAGCAACATCGGCTCGTCCGCGATTGTCACAATAACCGCATCGAGAGTCTGAGCGGTCAGCGTCGGTTCTTTTGCCGCAGTCGTTGCAGTGGTTGTTTTCGATTTGCCGGGATCGTTGGATTGTGCGCTCAGCGGAGCAATTGCGGCGACTACGACAAGCATCCGACGGGCGGAACGGCCAAGAGCGTTCAGCATCGATCTCACTTCAAAACTCATGAGCAAACTCCGACAGTGCGTTCATCGGCATCGGCGCAGTGATCCTGCTGATGCCGTGAGAGCGTGATGGAGCGCAGTTTATTCGGATGTTTCTGGGTTGTACAGCGGGGCGAGGGCTTCGAAGTCGACCCATTCACCTTCACCGCGCCTTTTTGTGAACCAATGCGCGAATAGCTCTAAATCGTTGCAGACGTCTTCGTTGAAGTCGATGCAATCGTCTTCGCGGAACAAATCGTCGTGGTAGGGCGACATGAGTCGGGTGAAGAACCGTCTTGAGCGCAGTTTGTCAGCCTCTTCGGTCGGAAGCCTGAGTTGCTGGCGAATCCGGCCGCGCACAACGATGGCCACATCGAGCTCTTTTGTGTCGTTGTTTGTCAGAACTGCGAGGCCCGATTTGGGGCGAGCCGACAAGGGAAGGTCGTAAGCTTCGCTCTTGAAGGCTTTGATGAGGTCAATCGTTTGGTTGAGTTGTCTGCGCATCAGCGGATTGAAGATGTTTTTCACTGAGTTCTTCTTTTTCGCAATGCGCGCAATCTCTTCATCGAATTTGCCCAGCAGGATGTGGATGAAGTGTGTCAGGTAATCAGCGCGCATTTCGAGCGGAAGAGTTTGATCGTGAAACGGCCAAACAACCAGCAGTTCGTCGAGTTTCTTGCGGGTCGCTTTCGGTTGTTCGACTGGACCAAAGAACCAGCCCGTTCCTGAAACGAGGTGCCCCATGTGCACTGCCGAACGCTTGCTATCGGCCAAGCGGGTGACCTTGTATTTCGGATTCTTTACGGCGTTGACCAATCGGCGGGTTTTGCGGATTGGCACGCGTAGTGCCTCCCGACCGCTGTTTTCAAGATGCGCATAGACGTAGCGATTTCGCTCTTCGGCCGGCAGTCCCATGCGCGCCTGCGTTTGTGAATCGAAGTCGTCGACGTTTTCGTCGCGCCCTTCACCAAGCAGAAATCCTTCCTCGAGAACCTTGTGAGTCTTGCCGGGAGCGGAAAAGGGAAGGGCAGAAGGATTTTCCGTCCAGTAGTTCAGCAGGTCTTCGGGAATGAGAATTTGCACCGTGTTGTCCGCACGTCCCTCAAATTTGCGCGGGTCGACTGACAACTCGAGTTTCTTGAGTTCCTTCTTTTCCTGCAGCAGCGCTGCCAAAAAGTGTGCCGTTCGTTCAAATTTAAAGTCGGTCACATCAACGAGAAGGCGATTGAAGTCCCGCTCGTCGCTCAGCTCGGTCACGTTCATGAGCGATTTTCTCATGTTCGGTGTGGCCGACATATAGGCGACTTCACGAGAAGAATTGAAGAGATAAAGCAAACCGGGAGTGCTCGGCGCCTTTTCGACATGATGTGACAGCAAACCGGGACCGAGCCGGTTGAGGGTCTGATTGTCAGCCTGAATCTTCAGCAAGTCCTCAAACGACTTGAACCCGTTTTTCTCGCAGACTTTTTGAATCTCCCAGAACACATCTCGCGTCATTTCAGCATCGGCCATTGCGCGGTGTGCGTTGCCGACATTGAGTCCGAAGTAATTTGCCACTCCGGAGAGACTCTTGACCGGAATATTGGGCATGAAGTTAGACACAAGCAGGTGCGTGCAAACGTAAAAATTCGGCAGCTCTTTTGCACGCAGTTTACGCGCATAATGCGCAATAAAAGAAAAGTCGTTCAGCACGCCGTGAGAAACGAGGATGCTGTCGCCGACAAATTCAATCAATTCGTCAATCACGTCCTCGATAACCGGCGCATCGCGCACCATGGATTGATCGATGCCAGTGATTTCGCGCACGGGACGCGGGATATGCCTGCGCGGGTTGACGAGGGTCTGGAAGCGGCCGATCACTTTTCCATCACGTTCTTTGATGGCCGCAATTTCGATCACTTCGCTGTTGGATGGATTTCCGCCCGTCGTTTCCAAATCGAAAAATATAAATTGCAGACTGCGCGGCGGTTTGCTGATCCATGCCGGCCGTTGTGACTGACTGATCGGAAATTTGTGAGAGGGTCTCTCGGATGTACGGGCTGACGGGCCGCGTTTGCCTGAGTCGGTCTGTTTTGTATTGGATGAGGCGTGGTCAGGCGTCAAAACGAATGCTTCCCCAAGGTTGGAATCAACGCAACGCTTTGGGGCTTCCCACAATCTTTTCGGCGGGTCAACCGCTGATTTTTCTCCGTTTGCTGAGAAGTGTCCGGCGGATGGGTGTCCCGCCGCCAACCACCATTGGCAGATGATCTTCGGCATTCCGGGCCAGCAATTCGATTGATTCCCCCTCCTTGCAGAGGAAGGATGAGGGGAAATGGGCGAGTGCTTCGGGTAAAAGCTGGCTTTTCAGCTGTAGGTCAGTTGCCTCCGGGTCGTGGTGGAAAAGTCCGAACGAACGAACCTCGGCCATTGCCGCGATTTCGGCACCGCGCCTGGCAGTTGAGTGTCCCCAGCCGATCCTTCCATTTTGATAGACCTCGTCGGTATAGGTCGTATCGAAGAGGAACAGATTCGTGTTGCGTGAAAAGGCAGCGAGAGAAAGGTCTGCATCCGTTCCATGCTCATGGTCGGTTGCGTAGACGACACTGACCCTGAGGTCTTTGTCCCAGACTCTGTAGGCAACTGCCTGCTGTGGGTGATGAAGATTGTGGGCGATCACGACGAGCGAGCCCACCTCAAACGGAGAACCAGGGACAACCGTATGAAAATACAAATTATTTCTCGACGGAAGGTGCCTGTATTCGACGGGAAAAAACGGAAAAGCGAAAATTCTTTCAATGATCGTGTGTAGTTCGAGTCCGCCCTTGGCCTGACCGTAAAAATGGATGTCCACGTCATTTTTGAACAGCGGCGAAAATCTCGTCAGACCCATAATATGGTCATAGTGAAAATGGCTCAGTAGAATGTGGAATGAGCGCCGACCGACGGACAGTCCACGTTCCCCATACTGAACGATTCCCGTGCCCGCATCCAAAATGAGCGAAGTCGATGATCCCTCGTTCGGTCCGTCTGCGGTTGAAATTTCAACTGCCGAGGTGTTGCCCCCGAACTCAACGAAATCAGAGCCGGCCGCCGGCAGAGTGCCGCGGACGCCCCAAAAGGTCACAAGCAACGACTGGTCGTGCGGTTGCCCGCCGGCGACCCGATGACCCAATGATTTTCGTGAGATCGACTTAGCCACGCATGACCTCTCTCCCTAGTCGATATGGTATCGGACACCTTTTGAAAGACTTTTGTCCTTTTCCGTCAGCCGCAGACAAAAACCTGTTGCCATGATGGATTTTTGGCGGCTATGAAACCTGCGGGTCTGGCCTTACAGACCTGAAAGCAGAGGAAAAATTGACAACTGATGGACTTCAGAACCCGAGCACAGTGAACTCTCAATCCGTCAACCCCGTGGCGCCGACCATGGATGTGAATACGCCTTCGTCGGTGGTGGCAAGGCTTGAGCGCGAAATGGAGTCGTTGGATGCAATCGGTCTGAAATCTTTTCCTTGGAAGGCCGACAGCGAAAATGCGTCATCGCTTGTAGCTGCTGCGATCGACGTCGACTGGCTGATTGCGCAACGTGAGTTACCTTATCTCGTTCAAATTCTTCCACCGCATTTGTTGTACCGCAGTCTGCTCAACCATGGCGTCGAGGATTCGCTCGAAGTTGTTGAATGGTTGCGCGGCAACGCTCTGGTGCGCCTGCTTGATTATGATCTTTGGACAAAGACACACTCTTACGGTGAGCTTGTCGCCGCCGATGAGCAGCCATCGGGTGAGAGATTTCTGCAATGGATCAAATGGTGGAATGAAATATCACCCGAGTTTGCTGCGCAGCGCGTGATGGAACTCGATGAAGGTTTGCTGATTGGCTGTATGACTTCCGCGTGTGAGATCATTCCCGTTGGTCTGAACCGCAGTCAGGAAGAGCTCAGCGACGATTATTGGATCACTCCCGACAATCGTTTCGGCCTTAAAATGAAGACTTTCGAACAGTCTGACTTTGAGGTTTTTCATCAATTCATCCATGCGCTCTACAAACAAAACATACGGCTCGCGCAATCTGTGCTAGCCCACTCAGCCATGCTCATTCGTGAGGAGTCTGTTGAGGAAGCGCGCCGCTGGCGTGCTGGTAGAATGGAAGATCAGGGGTTTGTCGATGCAGATGAAGCCCGTCATATGCTGATCCCAAAGTCTTCCAAACAGTTGGCCGACCTGATCCGTATTGCTCTCAGAAGCGAATCGCAGAACAGTTCGCTGACTAGCGCAACCGAAATGAACGAGGTTGCCACCGGCGCATCAGCAGCTATGGATGATGATGTGCGCGAACAGCTGATCGATTTTTTGAATTCGCGCGATTCGGACGAGTTGGCACAGGAAATTGAGAACTGCCTCGGCACTCAGGAAATTGTCCGTCTTGTTGGCACGAGTGCGCCGCAGTCAGACATCCTTCTGCAGGATGAGGACGTTGTTGATGCGTTCGTCGAACGCATGGGTGCGCGGGTACGGCAGATCGTATTGAATCTTGAAGTTCAAAAGGCGCGCGAGTTGCGGCAGCGCGTTCGTGATGACAAATCGAGCCTTCTCCTCGATCAGGTGATGGCGTGGTTGGGCGAAGAGTCTGTTGAGAAAGTTGCAACCTACAAAACGCGCATCGCGCGCACGACGAATGCGGTTGCATCAGCTCTCGGAGCTGCGCATGAGCCATCGGAGCTGGCACGTGTGCTGTTGGCTGTCCGCGGATGTCTGAATATTGGACTCGAGCGGCTCATGGCAGATACGGACAAGTTTCTGCCCGCGGAATTTTCTGGCATGGAAACTGCTGAGACGGACGTTCAAGCGGTCATCCGTGCATCCAAGATTTTTTCGGCAGTCGGCCCAGAGGCGGTTTTTCAAACCGGTTGGCAGAGCCTGCAGGATCTCGCAATGGATTCATTGCAGATGCTGGTCTTTACCCTCTCAAAAGGCGGAAAATCCGAATCCAAAATCAGCGACGAAATGCTCGTTACTCTGAGTGATGGCCAGCAGTTGAAGATGTCGGTCTTGCACCTGCTCAGCCGCGGACGTTACGCGGACGTTAGGAAGTGGTTGCAAGCCCTGCATATCAACATCGACCCCGCACTGGGACATATTTTGCACGCAACACTAAATCGTTTGCCGGTTTTTCCGATCGTATTGATGGAGGAGAACGCAACGGCCCGTGCAAGTACTGCGGTTCGTCCATATGAAAGACTAAAAGAAGTTGAAAAAACGAGACTTTTTTTCGGGCGATTGCCGCAGATGCTCGACTCAATGGGTCAGGGGGAATGAATGCTGAAGCTTGCGTATAAAAATCCTGAAGCGCTGACTCCGGTCTGGGACCTGGCCGAGGTTCAGAAGATTATCACTCTTCTAAACACAAAATACCGCTCCATGCTCGACAATGAGCGCTTTCTTGTCGAGTCTGGCTACGATGCTCATCAGGTGCAGCTGAAGGTGACACTCGAGCGCGCCGACAAATCAGTCTTCTATCCCATTGAGCTCCTTCATGTGCGTGAAGAAGCTGTGGAACAGAGTGCTGCGCAGTCTAGTAGCGAAGAGCTCGCTTCTCTCATGCTCGACTACATTGACGTCTATTGGCAGGAGTATCTTTCGGATGGCCGCGACGTGTTTGTTCCCCTGTCGTGGGATAAACACACGTGCGAAGGCATCGAATTTTACATCCGCGGGTTTGTTCGCAACCGTTCCCTGGAGCAGCAGGCCGATGAGCTGTTCCGCAAACACGGACATGGCGAGCACGAAATCGAACCCATTTCAGACGATCTCTGACAGTCCTCAGACAGGCAACTCATGACTAAACTCAAAAAACGTATTTTAGTGGCGATGTCCGGCGGCGTTGACAGCAGCGTCGCCGCCGCGCTTTTAAAAGAGCAGGGTCACGAGGTGATTGGTGTTACGATGCAGCTCTGGGATTATTCGAAGAATGAGACCAGCTGCGATCCCAATGCAAAATTTGACACCTGCTGCAGTCATGATGACGTAGCGGACGCCCGCGAGGTGGCACACAAGATCGGCATTCCATTTTATGTGATGGACTATCAAGACGACTTTCAAGCAAACGTCGTCGATTATTTCACCGAGGAGTATTTGCGCGGCCGGACGCCAAATCCATGTGTCGCCTGCAATACGTTTCTTAAATTCGATCATCTGCTTGAGCGCGCGGTGCGCCTTGGGTGCGATGCGGTGGCGACCGGTCATTATGCGCGGATTGAACAGTGCGAAGAAAGTGGACTTTACCGGTTGCTCAAGGGCGTGGATCAGCAAAAGGACCAGAGCTACTTTCTCTACTCAATGACTCAGGAGCGGCTTGCGAAAGTCATGTTTCCGCTGGGCGGCATGACGAAAGCTGAAGTCAGGGAGCACGCCGAACGGTTCGGATTGGTCAATGCCAAGAAAAAAGAGAGCATGGAAATCTGCTTTATTCCGAACAACGATTACGTGAAGTTTATCGAGCGAAACGTCGAGTCGTCGCGGATTATCAGCGGTGAGATCTGCCATGAGGACGGCACCGTCCTCGGTCATCACGATGGCATTCATAAATTCACCGTTGGTCAGCGTAAGGGAGTTGGGATCGTTGCAGACAGGCCACTTTATGTGACCCGCATCGAGCCGGAGCAGGGGCGTGTTTACGTTGGCGGTGAAGAATTTTTGTTGAAGCAGGGATTCTCCTTCGACCGCTTTCACCTGATCCGCCCGGTCGCGAGCAGTGAGTCATTCGACATCAAGATTCGCTATCGTTCGCCTGCGGCAACGGGATTTTTGTCGCGTGACCAACATTCGGGCGAAGACCGCATTCAGTTCGTTTCTCCGCAGCGCTCTGTGACACCCGGACAAATCGCCGTACTTTATCGCGGCGATGAGGTGCTCGGTGGTGGTTTTATTGAGCGGGTCGTCGGCCCATGAGCTTTGAGCAAAACTCAGCGGCAATCGCACAGTGGCTTGCACCGCTTGATGAAGCCAGACTGCGCAAGTTTTTTCCAGATCTCGATCAGCGGATAGCAGCACTCGAGCAGGCACAGTCACACACCTATTCAAATCGGAAGATTGCAATGGTAG
>JBEDKY010000139.1:0-6773 GCA_041171905.1 Pseudomonadota bacterium | reverse complement strand
CGTTGAAGCTTCGTTGGTCGTCGGCTGGCCAAGGAAACCGGCAGCTCCGTTGAGCTGACGCCACTTCCAGCCAATCACGTCGCGCAAGGGGAGCGATTCACCTTTCTGAAAAACCTTTTCGTTTTCGTTGAAGCCAGCCCAAGAGAACAAAGTTTTCTCCCAGCGCTCGGTGTCCAACCAATAATCGATCTCGGCGAAAAGACCGACGCGTCCCGATAATGCTTCAACGTCAGCATTCACATTCAGACGTGCTGTGAGCATTTGTGCTTCGGAGGCTAGGTCGTACTTAAGATGCGCGTTTGTCGGCAGACTCAGGCCAAGGAACTTAAGCGAACCAAAAACACCTGCAGAGGCGACGAAGGCATCGATCGCCGCATCAACGTTGCCGTAAGTATCGATATATGGACGCACGGTTCCTTCAAGCAGCTTGTTTCCACTCAAAGCCTGAACGGAATACTGGGTTCCCAACCGTCCGGTGACGGACGCACCAACAGAGAGCGGAACAGGGCCAAGCCAGAATCGCATGCGCTCGCCTTCGGACCGATCGTAAAACACATTGTCGTTGAACGACGGACTGCGCATTTCCCAAACCTTCTGCCCGAAGACAGAAATGTAGCAGTAGGTCGCATTGCCTGTTTCATTGTGCGCCTGCGCATCGAACACATTTATATTTGCTTTCAAAATGGTTCCATTGACCGTCGCGTTGGCGTCGGCCTTCTGATAATTCTCGCCAGCAAAAGCGCCATAGCCGGCGTTGGCGTTCACACCAAAGTATTCGTTACCAAGCGAGCGCGCGTAGGTTCCGGTGTAAGCGACCGTGCGCTCTTTATACTCAGGTTCGTCTTCCACGTGGCCCGGATTTTTGAAGACATCACTCTGCCGTTTGAGGCCCTCAAGGTCGGCCAGATTCATCGGAATTTGGCCGACGCGGACGTTGCGGTTCTTGGTCTGATTAAACTGGGTCAGTTCCTTGAGCTTCATGTTCAAGAAGATCGGCGAGCGGTCGGCAAAGATTTGATATTGGCTGCGCTGCTCGGTGGCCCACGTGTTCATTGCAGTTTGCACATCTTGCAATGACATATTCACAGCACCGTCAACGGCTCCGTTTTCGTTGTACTGGCCAATCGTCACCTGAGTTTCTGGGCGCAGTTGCGGCAACGGAACCGATGGCAGGCGGCTTTGAATTGGCTTGATCACCCGAAGAGGAATCGTTCTCACTAAATAAGAGTGGCGAATGATCGGCAGTTTATCGATATCAATGAGAATAGGCGCCCGCAGGGGCTGATTGGGAGCCGGGACCGGCCGATTGGGAGCAGGGACAGGACGAGTCCTGTCATTGGCGAGGGCATTACCAATTGCGGTAGATAACCCGGCGATCGCAAGGGCAGAAACGCCGGCCGCTCGCGAAAATTTTCTGAAACTCTCCATTTTTTCCTCCACGCACCGAACAACACAAGCACTGTCTTGCTGTATGCAATACGCTGGCCAGCTGGTCAATTGCCGCAGCAAAAATCTTTGCTTTGAGGCCTAATTTCTTGGCCACGACAGTCACTTACAAAGAAAAATTTATAAACGCCCAAGAAATTCCGATGAGTGGTTCAAATATTCGTTCACACCGCTCGGGGGATTTAACCGATGGAAAAATCGAAGCTAATTTTTGTTGCTTTGTCTTTGTCTGCATGCTCGCCTGAGCCCCCGAGCCTGCCTGCAAACATCAAAAACGCAAATTTCGGCAAGGCCGCACTGGATTCCCAGCAGAAGGGCTCGTTCTCACAGCTGCTCGAACTCAAGGCAAAGAACGACGCGCTTTGTTTGCGGGTCCAAAAACAACGAGTCGAGTGCCCGGTAGCGGCCAAGAGCCTGCGCTCCGAAGACGACCAAACGATTCTCGGCTGTGTTTCGGGAGTTGATCCGAATGCCAAAGTCGAATCCAACTTTGAGATGGACATCGGAATCCCTTCCGGAACAAAAGCGATTCTCTCAACCAAAAATGGTTTGTGGCAGACCCAGCCGGTTGCCTCCGGCTCCAAGCAAAAGCTCACATGGGGACCAAGAGCCAAGACCGCATGTGACGTTTTGCCACCGAAAAAGGGAGCTCTCGTCCGCTCACCGCGCGTCATTGAACTCACCGACATGTCGCTCCGGATCATCTCCGACAACTGCAACGAAAGTGCTACGTACGACTCGGGAAGCGTCTCCACATTCAACCTATATTTAAACGGAACGGCATTGTTCAACCGGGGCGATCTCAGCGACGGCGGCAGCTCGATCGCTGTGTCACTGAACAAGCTTCTTGCTTTTCAACAAGACCCAAAATGCTACGTTCAAAAAGAAGAACTTGCGCAGATTATGAACGACGCAAAGGCAAACATGGCAGCAGCGCCTGCATCTGGAGCTCCGGCCGACCTTGAAGCGCAAATTGCGCGCGAAACAAACCGCAACGACCAGATGATGAAACAGCTCACTGGCTCAGAAAATCTTGGCTGTTGGGGATATCAGAAAATCCGGAAACTGCAGGTCAAAGTCGACGGTGCGGCTCTGCCGAACTCAAACTTGGGACTTTCAGGCGGAGCGCTCACCAATGCTGGCAACTCGAAAGAATACACCTTCAGCTTCGGCGAATCGATGAACCACGTCATCTCGGACGAGTCGCAAAACTCAGTCTTCCGCGCCGGTGGCGGTTTTGTCCTTGACTCCTTTGCAGACCGCGAGATTCAGGAGCTGCGCGGATTGCGCATCAGAAAAGGCGGTGTGGCGTATCAGAACGACCCTGTTTACAAACCCGGCTTTTTGGGAATCGGTGACTGGCGAGGTTTCCAACGCTACGAGCTGAACCTCCGCGCACTTTCCAAAATCTCGATTTTTGCCAACGACCAGCTTGTGTATGAGAAGTCCGGCATCTCATTCACCTTCCAAGGCGACAGACTGGTGTGGCCGTCAAACAATGGCAGCGAGCAAATTCAGAACAGTCCTGCATTCATCGCTCTCATGACCCGCAACGATTGTCCTGCGGAATAAAGATGGTTCGGCTGAGAGTCTTGGGGGGAAGGGCATGAAAACGATATCTACGATGAAATTAACAACAGGGACAATCATCAGCTTGACGCTGTGGGCGTGTTCACCGAGCCAGTATGTTTCTTCGCGGAACGTCAGCGCAGATATCAAAACACGTCCTGCCGGCTTCACCGACGTGCCCGGGCGCATCAATCTGGACTGCTTTGTGCAGAGCGTGAACGGCAACGAATTCAACTCTGGAAACCGCCCGACCTCGATGGGTATTCCGATGAACTGCCCCAATTCATCACAGGGCGCCGAAGCAGACACATCGAGCAAATATGACGTGGCGGTTGTGCTCGACACATCAGAAAATATGCTTTCCTCAGCCGCGACAGTAAAATCGCAGCTCGCGCAGGTGCTCACAAAACTCAACAGCGACGGGCGCATCGGATCGTTGTCAGCTGTTTCATTCAGAACAAAAATCGTTGCAAGTATTTCTAATGGCGAAATTGCAAAAGTGATTGCCGACATCGCCGGAACAGCACCTGAATGGTCACCTGCTTCGCTCAAAACGATTGATCCCAACTCAACGGATTGGGTGACAAACGAAGCCGCAAAGGCCGTGTTTGCAGGAATCGAGGAGGGGATCACTCAGCTCAAGGCCGGCAGCAGTCCATATAAGATGTTGATGCTCGTCTCGGGCTCAACAGGCACAGGCAGCAGAGGCAAAGACATTGGGCCAAGTGCAAAGTCACTCAACGAGTTCAGCAGCAAGCTCACTGCCGGCGCAGGTCAATTGATTTTTAATTACGCTGCCAGCAATCAGCTTGCGCGAGGCTTGTCCATTTACGACCCAACTGCTGTGGAGCAACTCGATCTGCTCGTCTCCACTGCCGCGCTTAAACCCGTCCGAGTGCTGATTCCTTCAGACCTTGGCGGCTGGGGCGAAGTGACAACGGCAAGAATTTCAACACCAGTTTCGCAGACAGAGGCGTGTCCTCTGACCGGATTTGAAGCGACCGACGCGTCAGGCCAGCAGATTTTCAAAAAGGATGTGCCGGCGGCTGAAACAACGGGTGTGTTCGAGGCTTCCCTGCCTGAATCCATTCCCAACGGAACGTTGAACCTGACTATTTCCCGCAAGTGTGCCCGCAGCGGCGAGCGGACACAGAAGGTGACAATCACTCTTGCAGCAACGGCAAAAAGCGGAGGAGCAGCGAAATGAGAACCATTCACACAGGTGCGCTCTTTCTTGCCCTTTGTGTTGCGCAGGGTTGCATGAATCAGTCCGACAAGCCACGCGTTTCAAAGGCACTCAGCCTTGATTCGGTGCCCTCGCTGCCGCGTGTCGATGCGTCAACCCTGCTCCTCAGCGACATTCAGGTCGTGCAGTTCCAGGATCCGCAGTTGAACGGTGCAATACAGCCGCTGGTTGATTTTCGCTATTCGGGATCAGCGGAATACGTCGAGGTTGCAACCTGCGTCGCCTCAGAGACTGCCTGTGGAGAACCCAAACGTATTTTTCAAACTCAGGCGACGCTTGCGAACGGGCCGTCTGGTGCGAAGATCTACCTCAAGTTGCGTGCATGTGTTGATCAGGCACGCGCAACAGGCTCATCAAATTGCGGTGAATGGTTCCAGACTTCTTACACACAATGGGCAATCACCGATCGCAACGCCGCGGCGATTCAGGAAGAAAAAGAAGCCATTGAAATAGCGACAACGGAAATGATGAACTTACTATCATTGTTGCTCAAACTCAAAACGGAGCGCGCCTTGAAATGCAAACCCGCGACGGCAGAACAACAAGCAGCACTTGAAGCCGACAAGGCACTTGCGGAATCGCTTGGTAAACTTGGACAAGGTGCGATCGGAATCCTCGCAGATGCGCTGGCCAAAGGCTCCAGCAAATGTCTTGAAGTCGCGAAACAAGAAGAGCCCCCCCCTGCAACAGCACCGGATCCCGCTCCGGCGCCGAGCACTACACCGGCTCTCCAACCGGCGGTGTTAGCCTTGGTTGGTTCTGCTTCCGGTAATGCTTCGATGATTGGACCGAACGGCCTGAGCTCACAAAATCTCAAAGTTGTTGTCGACAAGCTCATCGAAGGATTGCAAAATCGGCCGGCAGCGTCGTCCAACCCAGCCGTTGCTCAATGCATTGCAGAGCAGACCCAGTCGATGCCCGGAAAAATCACGCTCAACGATGTGGGTGCAATACTCCCCGACCTTGCTGGTGGGATTTTTGATTTCGTAAACGCAGAACGTGCTGTCGCGTTGGAGGGAATCTGCATCGACAATCTTGGCAAGAAACTCGAAACTTCCATTCAGACAACACAAACTGCGATAAAAGTTCTCTCGGCAGAATTGCAAGCCCGAACAGCGCGCAACAATGCAAAGATGAACGGGGGTAAACCATGAAAATCCGAAATCACCTACCCCGCTTCGAAATGTCCTCCGACAACAGGTTCAGGTTCGGCAGAGCCATGAGCCTCGTGCTGCTCCCCTTGTTGCTTGTCGCCTGCGACGCACCGAGTACGAGCAAGCCACGAAGCGCAGCAAACACCAAGAGCCCCTCCAACTTTGCGGCGACGCAAGTTAAATCGCGAATCAGTGCCGCCGAAATGGATGGCGCTACAATGCGCTTGAACCTGTTCAACGTCTCGTACGTTGAATTCAGCCGCGTGAAGTATCCGATTATCAGCTTCTCCTTTCCGGAAAAGGCCGACTACGTGCAGATCATCCGCTGCCGCTCGGACTCCAAGCTGGGCGACCTTGAAAACATTGAAATCGGTGCTTCCAACACCGCTGTCGCCGACGACAAATACAAGATAACCGATTACTGGAAAAACATTTCCAGCGCGTTTGGCTGTGTTGTTATCTCGCAGGGTGTTTCAGTGGACAAATTCGTCGATTATTTCACAAATGACGGCAATTGGGTTTACGTCGGAAGAGCGTGCGTTCAGGCCTCAAGACTCCCGCTCGACAGCGCCGAAGCCACCGTCAGCCCGTGCTCCCGTCAAGTTTCAAAAACTCAGGAGTTGAGGGGTTACATCAACAAACTCAAATCAATCTCGGCAGAGAAGAAGGCCGAGGTGATGGCGCAACGCGATCGTGTCGACAGTCTCGGCCGCAACCTCGCCTACAAGGTCAATCAACTGGATATCGAGATTGGTCGCTGCGAAGCAGAGCGCGGTGCAAACCGAGTTTCGCAAAAGCGCCGTCAGGCGATCGGTAAAATTCTCGACATAGGCATCGGGCTCGGCAGCAAACTGATAGAAGATCCCGCGACCAAATCGCTCATCGGCGGCTTGGACGTCAAGGGTATCTTCAAGGATCTTTCAGCTCAGGCGGCAGACTTTCTACCTGCTGACTTCTGCCCCGCCGCGGACCGAATTGCGAAGGAAATAGAGATCGACAAGCAGCAGATGGAAATTGAAGCTGAAGGTTACAATCAAAGCCTCAAACTGTTCGGAGAGCCGGTATGAGTACGAAGCAAAATGACAAAGCTCAAACGAACCCGCTCACAAAATTACTTCCTTTACCGCTGTTCATGCTGTCGCTGGCTGCTTGCGTCGATGCGCCCGCACCGCGGCGCGGCCAGTCGGGAAATCTGACGACGCAATCACTTATGGATCCGACGAGAGCGTCAGCAAAAGTAAGCGCTGCCACGAAGAGGTTTGAGGGATTGAAGGGCGACGTGCCAGTGGTTACAATTGCCTTCGGCGGAGCTGATTCTGCTGAGGTCTGGCGGTGTCGCGCGAGTTTTGAATTTGTTT
>JBEDKY010000138.1:0-5002 GCA_041171905.1 Pseudomonadota bacterium | reverse complement strand
ATTAGCGCATCAAGAAAAGGAAATTGCTATGACAATGCTCCCACCGAGTCGTTCTTCGCAACAATGAAAAAGGAACTCGACATCGATTCATTCAAGAAGAAGTCAGCAAAAGTTGTCATGGGTGAACTGTTCAAGTGGGTGGAGCTCTTTTACAACTCCGAGCGTTTGCACTCTTCGCTGGGTTACAAATCTTCTCTTGACTATGAGCGTAATTACGACAAACGATAATCTTTACCCAAAAAAGGGATCACTCCAGTTTTAAACCTCAGCACCTGACATGATCGCGTGGGAGATAACCCCGTCGGTTGGTAATTACAAAAATCCACTTTTTTCTTATTTTTTCCCCAGTAAGCTCCGATACGAGCCTTACTGGGAGGTAAGGTATGCTGCAATTCATTCGTCCAACGTTTGTTTCTCTTGCGGCTGTTGCTCTAGGCCTGCTTGGCGCGTGCCGGCAGAGTTCGTCGTCGGGCGAATCGGATGTTGAAAGTGTATTCTATGCGGATGGCCGCTTGCGCAGCAAGAGTATTAACGTCTGCTGGGAATTTACATCAAACCCCACCTCAGAGTTTCGCTCAGAATTTCAGGCCACTGTTGTGAAAGCCTTTGCCAAGACAAATCTGAAATTCAATGGCTGGGGCAAATGCCCCGCGGCTGGAAAAGATTTTCGGATGTTTATTTATGATGATCTCGGGAGCAAAGCGGATCCCTCTTATTTGGCTTTGAAAGCAGCGGTGGTGAAACGCAACTCAGCTCATTTGCAACATCCCGGGCATCCGCGTGTCGACACCGGTTCGGATCAGCGCTCATGGATTTTTGGTAAGCCTGCGGGAATTATTTTGAGCATGTATGCCACCGATGCGCATCCCGATTTCACCAACATCTATAACAAGCTGAGTGAAGCAGGACGCAAGAATTTGATGATTTCTTCGAGCCTACACGAAATGGGACACGCCATTGGTATGCGGCATGAAGATGCTCACTCCGACAACAAGTGCACGGCCTTTGATGAGAATCCATTGCCCGGCGACGTGCAGATTGGCCCATGGAATCCCGCCTCCTTTATGGAACGGTGTTTTTATCGTAACTTCAATAACGAAAAAGGCATCGTGTGGCCCAATGAACTCGACATCGCTGGAATAAATGAGCGCTATCCTTAATTCCTGCTTTTCACTCATCGAGTGAATCCTGCATGCAACGTATTTTTGCTGCAATTGTAGTTCTGTTTGCGCTCTTGCAATTTGCTCGTTGGCCTGCGTGGTGGGTTGTGCTGTGCGGGGCAGGATTGTCTGTTGTGATGTGAATAGCCGACTTTTTAAGGTGCTAATATTTCGACGGCACTTGAGAAAGTTGCGTAAATCAGTGAGTCGCTGCTGCCGCCATGAATGCCGATGATTTTGAATGTTTCGCGCGAAATTAAAGGCCCACCGCTGCTCCTACACTCGCAAATTCCACATCACACGCTATTATTGAGTTCTTGCAAGCCACTCACCGCACAGGAGGTATTTGCCCGACAAACCGACTCCACTCATCTCGTGGGCACAGCTGCTCAAACGGACATTCAAAATCGACGTACTCAGTTTCAAAAAATGGTGCGACAAATGCGGCGGACGCATGAAACTCGTAGGCGTTGTGCTTGATCAACCCACCATCACAACAACGTTGCGCGCATTGGGTCTCCCCGTGCGGGCGCCTCCCATTGCACCAGCACGCTCCCGGCAGTTGCTTGATTGCGACACTAGCAACGACTGGTCGGGAGCAGATGTCGAATACGGTTGGCCGGACTAACGAAGTCCACTTCCACATCCGAAAAACTCAAAACACCTCCGCTTGGTTCAGTTATCCAAACCGACCGAGGACGGTGGGTGTTTGCCGTTTTCACCCCCTTCATCTCAGATTGAACGGGAATCTGGGCGGGTTCGATGCGGAATGGGCCTAATTCGGCCTAAGCCCGCCAGCATGCCTCTTGCTCGCCGAGTTCTAGAGCTGTGTCGAGGATTTCAAGGACGCCGGTGGACGATATTCCGATGGCAATCGCGAGAGCACGCTCGGAACGCAGCCCCTTCACAAGAAGCGATGGGAAAAAATTGCCGCTGCGCACCTGTGGGAGTTTGAGATTGAGTTCGCCGACCCTCGTTTTTAAAGTGCGGTCGGTGAAGTCATTTGCACGGTCAATTCGCTCATCAGAACGTTCGTATGGCCCGACACACAGATGCTTTCTTCTCTCGGTAAAAATGCATGCATGCATCGAGTGCAACCTGCAGCATGTGTCGGATCCCACCTTTTTCTGGCGCCGAGGTTAGGCTTTTTTCTTCGAATGGATAAAAAATTACAGAAAAAGACTGTTCCTTTCACAATGGAGAGGAAAACAAGGAATTTGTCCTCTGTTCGTTGGCAAGGAGGGGGATGTGAGGCATTGCATTAAAAGGTCTAGAAACCAGCTTGCTCAAGTTGTTTTTAGAGCCGAGTCAATGCTCTTTGCAGGGCTATACCTTATTCCAGCATTGGCGGACCCTGCAATCGATCCTTTAAAAGTGTGCCAGGGAATCCATCAAGCGCAATTGCGTCAAAATGGATATTTAAATTTGTGCCGCTGCTGAATCTTTGTATTAAGACGACCTGTCAGGAAAGACCTTTTTCAATTCCGGCAAAAGATTGCAAATGCGCATTGAGTTCTGCACAAACTTTCTCACACAACTCTGCGCAGAGTGATTTTGAACGAGCCATTCAGAGACGCAATTGAACAGGAAACGTGATTGGCTCCGTGCATAACTCACCTTTCAACGATGCCATTGTCCGAATCCCGGCTGCAACATGTTTGCCCAGTTAACTTGAAAATCCAATAACCGAACAGACCGGCAGTCTCAGAGTGACGTAACGAATCTTTTCGAAAGCGGTTCAATCCCATGAGCATCAATCTGACTCCTCGTCTTTCTTTTGCCCTGATTGCATTTTTTTCGGCATTTTCGGCAAACTGTAAGCCGAGACAAAAGTCTGAATGGTCAGAGGCGCAGATGGCTGCGGCGAATCGGTGCTTTGCAGCCGGTTCCTCTGCTGAGAAAAATGTTGAGTGTCTGAACACATGGACGAAAAACGATGCTCTCAAGTCAGCCAGCTTAGGACTGAACGCGGGAGAAGATCCGGGAGTCCCTCTGACGCACTACTCCATATCAGTGTGCGGGCCGCAATATTTCGATTCGCGGCCGCAATGGTTACCTGCACAAGCGGATGTTCTCGGTGTTTGGACCGAGCTCACGACGGCACGCCAATTTGAATTGTTCACCAAGCAAATCCGTTCGGCAGTTGATTTCCTTAAAGCCGTTCACAAGTCAATGCGCGGAATTCCGAACGGTTGGTTCAAGGACGTGGTCATATGTCCACGGAAAATGCTTGGTGACTTAGGCAGACCGCCGCTTCAACTCCTCAGCGGAACGCTTTTCATCTGGATGCGGGAGCAGCAAGGCGGATATCAGGTAATCAGGGAGGACGAGTTGTTACGGCTGTGGAACAACATGGAATTCGAGAGTGATGTTCGCGAGGCAGCAAAGTCACTAAATTCACTATTCAACAACCGCGCATTTAAGATCTGGACGATAGTCAATCCCATCGGAACCTTGCGCACACGCGCCCGAGCGGCGAACTTCGACAAACGGAACGCCTTCGTCAGAAAGCTAAAAGCTGCTGCTTCAATTTCTGACACAAATGCCCATGTTTCCGCGGTCAAGAACATTCTCGTCAGCATGGCACGTGAAAGTGCCGATCCCCAATTTGCTGTTTCTCTTGATCGTCAGCTGATTTCCGGTTCAAAGGCCCGATGCATCGCCGGTTGGCTGTTTCGCGAACTGACTGCAACGCCGACATGGCAGAGCGAACAGGATTGCACTTCGCAAGTCATTTCCCGGCAGATTAAAAACTCTGTGCAGGTCAGAGACGTCGGTATCTACGTCGGAAATCTGCATTCGATCTCTGTGAGTGTCGGAGCATGTCATCCAGAACACGAGAAGCATCTTATCCGTGAAAAGGACCTGTTGACCCAGAGTGTCGTCATTGAACGGGTCGGAGTTGCCGTCCACACGGTCGATGACGTCAGAGTTGCGGTCAATGGTTTTGTCTTTCCCACATTAGTCTCGGATGCACTGAGCCGTCTGAACTCCTGCCCGTAGGGAAAGAATCCGGCATATTGCGTATCGTTGCCGATTGCCTTCTTTTTTCTTCCCGATATCAAACATTCAGTGCAACACGGATGTCGTGGTGGAGTGATGCCTTTTTTGGGGCTGGATCAGCGAACAACTTGATAATTTTTAATACCGTTTTGCCTCGCCCGAATCCGCCATCGTCTTTTCGGCAATGGTTGCTTCAGTGCGTTTCGATTTCAAACTTATCCGGTAGGTCGCATCGAGAGAAGCACAACGCAAAGACGCCGAGCCCGCTGGATTAAACCACAGGCTCGGCATTTGTGAGCAGTCGTTTTTCTAGTGCATCAGTTTGCGATCTTCTTTGGGTAACCCGAATCACCCATCGATGACTGAACCACGTCGCAAGCCAGTTCAAAATCATCCAAATCCAACGCGCCCTTCTCGGCAATCACCGAGCGTAGCCTGTCGAAAGATGTGCGCAGTCCCTGATTTTGTTCCAAGAGTCCGTCAACCTCGGCGCGCAAACGACACACCTCTCCACCGACTCTTGTGATTGTGTCCATCAGATGAGCGAGCTGACGCTCGATCTGCGGGTCAATCAGGGAGTCATCCGCCCACTTAAATTGTGTTTCCGAACTGTAGAGCACCTCGTCATCGCCGCCCTGCACGCCCAGTTCATCGTCCTTTTGCCACTCGAGTGAAAGATCGCCGAATTCACTCTTCATTTGACACTCTCCGTGTGTTTTCTGCGAAGCCAAGCCATCCTGAGCTCCGATGACCACCTATCGGCCTGGCCCGTAGCGCTCTGAGGACGACATCTGCTCGGTGCGGTCAAATTGGCACGGGTGCAAAGGTGTGCTACTAGA
>JBEDKY010000137.1:0-3317 GCA_041171905.1 Pseudomonadota bacterium | reverse complement strand
GGCAGACATGGCGAATGGAAAGCATACCTTGCGAAAAACTCCTCCAACTTGCGAATGCTGTACCCGCTTCCATACAGAGAAGTCATCGCCGATGCCGCAGATGCTTTTCAGATCAGCCCATGGTTGATCTTGTCGATCATGCGCGCGGAGTCGTTGTTTCAACCTCAGGTGGTGAGCAACGTTGGCGCGCGAGGATTGATGCAGATAATGCCAACCACTGGCGAACGGATCGCTGAACTCATCGAGTATCCTGATTTTGAGCCCAGTCATCTTGACCTGCCGAAGGTCAATATCGCTTTCGGATCTTGGTATCTGGCGAGGCTATTGGAGTATTACCGCGGGCAGCTGCCGCTGGCGATTGCCGCATACAATGCGGGACCGGAGGCCATCGACAGGTGGTTGAGCAAGAACAGCTCAATGAATCTCGATGAGTTTTTGGAAGATATCCCTTTCGACCAGACACGAAAATACGTCGCAACCGTTTTGACCAACATGGAAATTTACAGCCGGTTGTACTCAAACGGTCAGACCGGCATTGAGGTCAACCTTTCGCTGGCTTTGCCAACACCTCGGAATGATATGGAAATGTTCTGATATAAGATTCACTGGCCTTTTCAAACGTGCTGATTTATACGCTCTCTGGCCCTGCCTGAGGGCGTTGTTTTTTTTGAATAAATTAGGAGATTTTGGTGTGATCAACCCACGCTCCGGCGCTGTTCTACTGCAACCTGACTCTCCATCTTCGGCAGAGGACGTGATTCTCCGCCTCAATGGAGTCGAAAAAGTTTATCCGAACGGGACGCGAGCCCTGAAGGGGGTGAGTTTCGATGTTCCGCGCGGGAGCTTTCTTGCAGTGATTGGTCTTTCGGGTTCCGGAAAATCGACCATGCTTCGCTGCATTAACAGAATCCATGAACCAACGGCCGGAGAAATTGTTTTCAACGGGCAGGATGTGCGGGCATTGTCGCCGCGTGATTTGCGCAAGGTTCGGCAAAATATCGGGATGGTTTTTCAGCATTTCAACCTCATCAAGCGACGCGATGTGCTGACAAATGTGTTGTCCGGAAAACTCGGTCATATGTCGGAAATGCCCCTTGGCGGCATCTTCCGCCGCTGGCCGAAAGAGTGGATTGAAGAAGCGCATGATGCACTCAAGCTGGTCGGTATCCCGGACAAGGCTCTTGTCCGTGCCGATGGTCTTTCCGGTGGTCAGCAACAGCGGGTCGCCATCGCGCGCACGTTGATGCAGAAGCCGCAGCTGTTACTGGCAGATGAGCCGGTTGCATCGCTCGATCCGTCAACCAGCAATTCAGTCATGCAATACCTGAAGCTGTTGAATGAGAAGCACGGTGTCACGGTTATCTGCAACCTTCACTTCCTCAGCCTTGTGCGTGAATACGCGACGCATGTTGTTGCGCTGCGCGGCGGTGAAAAAGTTTTTGAAGGCAAGCCTCAGGACATCACACCGCAATGGTTCAAAGACATCTACGGTGAACAGGCTAAAGAAGTGGAGATTCACTAATGCGTATTCCATCGTTTGTACCGATGATCGAAAACGAGCGCCGCGCGCGCGAGTGGTCTGGCTTCATTATCGAAATACTTTTGTGGGGCTACGTCGCCCTCGTCGGCGCGCGGATTATTTGGTGGGACATCGCGCTGCCGTTTATCGAGGGATATGCGATCGACGATGTTCCGCGAGCATGGGCCACCTCGATTATTACTTCGTTGAATTATGACAGCCGCTATTCCGAATTCAGCTGGAGCGCAGCAGGAATCGTTTTTGCAGTCGGTGCGCTGATTGGTGTCGTTGTCGGCCTGACAGGCAGAGGCTTCGGTCCGTGGGTCGCGAGTCTGTCGAAATTGCAGGTGAACAATCCGGAAGACAGCATTCGCATCCGAAATTATTGGTCGCTGGCGCGCAGGGAAGGGTGGCTGCTGCTTGCGTTGACCATTCTGACGGGCTGGGTGCTGACGCGTATCCAGCTCGGCAAGATGGTTGAGCTCGTCGGTCTGCAGAGTTTTGGCCGGTTGGTGCTGCAGCTCGCCTGCGGCCTTCCGCTCATCGGCAAACCGTTGTCGTGGGGTCTCGAGGGAATTCTTAACGGACTTGTGTCGCTGACCAACACCGCTTCTGCACTTTTTCAGTCGGGGGCCGAGGCGCTGCCTCCCTTCGCGCTCGAATGTGTGCCGTCCGACGCATCGTACTATGGCAATGCAATTTCCAAGTTGCTGGAAAGCGTCTATCTTGCATTTATGGCAACTTTTTTTGCAGTCCCTGTTGCTTTTGTGTTGGCATTTTTTGGTGCGCGCAATCTCACTCGACACACCTTTGCAACCCGCCTTGCGTACACGGTTGTGCGTCTTTACATCAACGTAACGCGCTCCATTGAACCTATCATCTGGGCAATTTTGTTCTCCGTCTGGATTGGAATCGGTCCGTTTGCCGGCGCACTGGCCTTGATGGTGCACAGCGTCTCGAGTCTTGTGAAACAGTATTCCGAGGCCATTGAGGGAGTGGATGACGGTCCGATCGAGGCGCTGGAGGCAACAGGTGCGAGTCACGTCGCTGTTGCTTGGTACGCGGTTGTGCCTCAGGTGGCGATGCCCTACCTTGCGTTCACGATTTATCGTTGGGACATCAACGTCCGCATGGCGACGATCATTGGTCTTGTCGGCGGTGGCGGTATTGGTGGCTTGCTGATTCAGGAACAGGGCCTCGCACACTGGACACAGGTGGGTACATTGGCCGCTCTCATTTTCGTTGTCGTCTGGACCATGGACTTCCTGTCTGCGAAGGTGCGTGAAGCCATCCAGTGAAGGAGTTTACTTGATGTTGGTCCGGCAACTCGGTCTGCGGCGCTACTCCGAAGCGCTTGCGCTGATGGAAGAACTTCACTCTTCGATCGTCAGCGACCCGTCCGCGGCCGAGACGATTCTTATCGTCGAGCATCCTCCTGTCGTGACCATGGGGCTGCGTGAACGCTCACCCGACCTCATTACCCCCGAATCACTGCTCAAGGAGTCGGGGGTTGATTTTCAAAAAATAGATCGCGGTGGCAGTGTCACCGTTCATGAACCGGGACAATTGGTCCTTTATCCGCTGGTGCGCGTGGATGCGCGGCTTCTGACTGTCCGTCGGCTGGTCTGGGCACTCGAGGAGACGATGATTCTTGAGTGCGCGCGCTGGGGCCTGAGTGCCGCCCGCGACGACATAAATCCGGGTGTCTGGATTGGAAAGAATAAGGTGGGAGCTGTCGGGGTGCGAGTCTCCAATCATGTGAGCAAACACGGACTGGCGCTCAACGTAAGCAATTCCC
>JBEDKY010000136.1:0-6018 GCA_041171905.1 Pseudomonadota bacterium | reverse complement strand
CGATGGCATCGTAGAAATAAAGGCTGCTGCTGCCTGTCTTTGCACGCAGATCATCTGCCAGCGCATCGCCCGTGAGCGGTCCGGTGGCGATGATAATTTTGTCAACACCATAACCGAAGATTTCCTCAATGGATCGAACCTGTGTTTCAATCACCTGAATCTTTGGATGTGAGCGCAAGGTGCGGGTTATGAACCCAGAAAAAAGCTCACGATCAACAGCAAGCGCCTCACCTGCAGGAACTTCACTCTGAGCGGCAGCAGTCATCGTGAGGCTGCCGAGTGCGCGCATTTCGTTTTTCAGGAGTCCTGCCGGATTAAGTCGACTTTTACTCTTGAGGCTGTTGGAGCAAACCAGTTCTGCAAAATGATGGGGTTCCGACTGGGCGGGGGTGGGGGTTTGGCCCTTCATTTCAAAGAGAAGAACATCAAGCTGATATGTATTGGCAAGAGTCCACGCGGCTTCTGAACCTGCCAGCCCTGCGCCGACGACCGCTATTTTCATCTGTTCTGACCTCCCGTCACTCTTCCGTCTACGGCGAGGCTTCTGACACACAGGCGGGGCTTTGTCATGCAAAAGAAAAAAGCCGCGCTGCAACGCGGCTTTGTCCCGTCCATTCAGTGGAACGGATTGCCTCGGAATCAGGCCTTAGGGGCAATCAAGATTGGCTGTTTCCACGTAGCACATCAACTCCGGCGACCAGCGCATCAACGCCGGACGATGCATAAAGAAGGGCCCCCATGCGATGCGCAAAGTCTCTGGCTTGGAGTAGCAGGCCACTTGTCCCGTTGTAACGAGGGTCAAGTCATCGTCCACAAGCGGCATTCCGTTGTAGACGCGATCGGGAACCTTCAGCCAGCAGTTTTGGTTGCTCTTGTTGACCTTGCAAGCAACCGTGTCCTTAAATTTGCTGCAGTCGCGTGTTGGTCCGGTGGAACCTGCTGGAGGTCTTGCTGTATTCGCTCCTCCGCCGCGGGTCGCAAGGAACTGTCTGTTCATGTATCCGACCTTGCCTTTGTAGCGCACTTTTGCCCAATCCGGCCCTGAGTTTGCAAGGCTGCAAACCTCATCGCCTTCGTTGGCACCATCGACAACCGCTGCGCTGGTATTTGGCTGCTCGCGCAGCTTCAGGCCGCTCGTCGTGCCAGTCACAAACATCGGCACACATTCACCGCCACCGCCGTTTGCCAAGCTGTTGTTGAGCTCATTGTAGAGCTCCATCGGCCAAGCTGAGGCGATGCAAATGGAGGGGTCGCCTTTTTCGTATTTCGCTTTGCAGGCATCGATGAGCGCTTGCGGGAAGCCGCCTTGCGGCGCGCACTTGGTCTTCACCTCATCACAAAGTGCGGTAGCTGGGGCTGCCGCCGGAGACTGAAACGGAGCCGGCGCCACAGGTGCGGGCTCATCGACCTCCTCAATGGGCTGGCAGGCATTCAGCGATGCACCCAGCCAAAAGGTTGCGGAGGCGGTTCCCAACATCGAAACAATCTTCATCCGACGAGCCATAGCTCAGTCCTCCTTGGACAGCAGTTCTCAGTCGGGTTATCGGAAGAGGCTTTTCAGGCTTGAGCAGAAGATTCTGATGCGGCGGAGAATTGACAAAAAAAAGTACCACATCGTGACGAGGTGGTACGCAAGGAAGAACAGACCATGTCCGACAACGTAATCTTTCGATCACCTTGCCCTTTGGGCATGCGGCAATCTGTTCCGCCCGCCGCTGCGGGTCAAGCCTGCGGACTCACTCAGCTTCATTTTCACAATTGGATGTTTTAATGCACTTGGTACAGGGTAAGTGTGTGTTAGGCTGAAAGGGTTGCAAGGAGATATTTGTGGAACAGCGTCCCTACGTAGTTGTCACTGGCGCGCATGGATTTATCGGAAATCACATCCTCGAGAGGATGCTCACCGCCGACCTCGATGAGCTCAAAAGGGGGGGATTGCCCGCGGGAGCGGACGCCGAAAAACCGCGGACTGCACAAGTGCGCTTCTCACAGCTAACACCAATGCCTGTGACGACTCCTGACGTTTGGGCTGTTGATCTTCCCGAGAGCTCGCAGCGTCCGACGGCACACCGATTCGCGCAATCCAGCCGTGTGCGGATAGTTTTTTTCAAAGAGCTCATTAAAGAGTTGCGCGCGGCAAAGCATCCGCCGCTCGCAGTCATTCACAACGGTGCCTGTTCCTCGACCGTTGAAACTGATCCTGCAGTTTTTGCCGAGCTGAACGTGGGTTCCTCACAGGAGCTTTGGAATTACTGCAGCGAGATGAATATTCCATTCATTTATGCGTCGAGCGCGGCTGTCTATGGCGACGGCCAGCGTGGTTTTTCAGACAAGCCCGATGCATCCAGCTCGTTTAGCCCGCTCAACCTCTATGGGAAAAGCAAACTTGATTTCGATCTGTGGGCGCTCGAACAGAGCAGGTCGCCATCATTCTGGTTTGGCTTGCGTTACTTTAACGTCTACGGGCCTTTCGAAAACCACAAGGGCGGGCAGGCATCGATGGCATACCACGGATACCGGCAGGCCACCCGAACCGGAACAATCAAACTATTCAAAAGCAACACCGCACAGTATGCGGATGGCGATCAGGTTCGTGATTTCGTTTACGTCAAAGATATTGTTCGTGTGACAATGCACTTGCTCGGAATCGCCCTGAGTGGGCGTATTCCGCAGTCAGCAGAGGCGTGTTTCACTTCAGCAGGACGGGGTTGTTTTTTGAACGTCGGATCCGGTGTCACACGCAGCTGGAACGATCTTGCCGCAGCCGTTTTTGATGCAATCGCAGTCGCAAAAAAAATCGAATATATTCCGATACCAGATAATATCGCGGCCCAGTATCAGAACTACACGTGTGCCGATCTCACAACGCTGAGGGCATTGGCATACGAGTCGCAGTTCACAACGCTCGACGCAGGTGTGCGCGAGTATGTGCAACGATTTTTGATGCGCGGTCTTTGAGGAGCACAGGCACATGGATGCTGCTATTGAAATGACAAGGAAAGTCTATTGGTCCCCCCATGGTGGCGAGATTGGCGCCATTCTTCAACAAACAACATATCTGTGGCTGGTGATAGCGTTGGCCGTCATGGGTTACGGAGTTTGGCGACGGGTTCAGAAATGGCGTATCGGCAAACCTGAAGCGGCGTTCGACAGACCAGTTGAGCGCCTGGTGCGCATGCTCAAAGGCACGCTCGGACAGGCAAAGGTTTTGCGCGCTCGACGCATGCGCGATCCCAAGCCCAAGTCCTATTTCGCGGCTTGGATGCACGGGCTCATCTTTTACGGATTCATGGCGCTGGTTTTTGCGACGACGATTGTAGCACTCAAAGAGTATGGCATCGTCGACCTCTATCACGGTTCTTTTTATGCCTTCGTAGTTTTCATTTCGGAACTGGGCGGCCTTGCTCTGACTGTTGGCCTTGGCATGGGCGTCTTCCGCCGCTCGACGCGCAAAGACGAATTTAAGCACGCATGGGACTACTCCATTTTGTACGCTCTGCTATTCGTTCTCTGTGTGCAGGGTTTCGTACTTGAAGGCTTTCGCCTTGCCATGGACACCAGTGCACCGGATGCTGGATTGAGTTTTGTCGGTCAGTGGTTTGCTTATTTGTTTCCGGCTGACATGAGTCCAGAGGCAGCTCAAAATACATACTCAGGGCTTTGGTATTTTCATATGCTGACGACCATGGGTTTCATTGCCGTCATCCCCTACACGCGTGCGATGCACATCGTGACCGCCTCGCTCAATTTGTATACTCAGCGGCTCGAGCCCAACGTCATTCTTCCAAAAGTTGATTTTGAAAATGCCGATGCCGAGTATTTTGGCCAGCGCTCGGTCATGGATTTCACTTGGAAGGACATGCTCAGTTTCGACAGCTGCACTGAGTGTCGCCGCTGCACGGATATTTGTCCTGCAAACGCAGTGGGTAAAGCCCTCGATCCACGCCAGGTCATGCTCAAGCTGCGCGACAGCATGTTGGTTGAAGCACAGCTGCCGCTCGACAAGCGCAACGCCGAAGAAAATTATCTCTATGAATCAGGCCGCATCACAAGCGAGGAGATTTGGGCCTGCACCAATTGCGGCGGATGTGTGAACGAGTGTCCGGTGGGCATCGACCAGCTGCGCGGGATCATGCAGCTGCGCCGTTACCAGACGCTGACTCTCGGCGAAATTCCTCCGACTGCCGGCAAAGCAATCGAAAATATCAAGCAACACAAAAATCCGTGGGGTGTCTCGCACGCCGACCGTTTCAAATGGGCCGAGGGCCTCAATGTGCCTGTCATCACTGGCGAGTCGCCCGAGGTTGAATACCTCTATTACGTGGGCTGCGCTGGTTCATATGACGCGGGCAATCAAAAAGTGGCCCGCAGTGTTGTGAAAATTCTTCAGGCCTGCGGCGCTGATTTCGCGGTGCTCGGAAAAGCCGAACAGTGCAACGGTGAGCCGGTCAAGCGCTTGGGCGACGAATACAGCTTCTCGGAAATCGCCCGCAGCAATGTTGAACAACTCAATGCACTGAAGTTCAAAAAGATCGTCACCCACTGCCCGCACTGCTTCAACACGCTTAAGAATGACTTCAAAGAGTACGGCGGAAATTATGAAGTCATGCATCACAGCCAGTTGCTTTCGGCATTGCACCGCGACGGCAAATTGAAGATGCCGGGTGAAGTTCGTAAGAACGTCACCTTCCATGACCCGTGTTTCCTTGGCCGTCATAACGGCGAGTACGAAGCACCACGCCAGCTACTCGAGGGAATTGCCGGACTTCGGCTGAGTGAGATGGAATACTCCAAATCGCAGTCAAGCTGCTGCGGCATGGGTGGCGGCAATATGTGGTACGAGTCGGAAGGAGGAGAAAAGCCGGTCGTCATGCAGCGTCTTGAGCATGTTGCGGCGAGCGGTGCGCAGACCCTTGTCACCGGATGTTCATTCTGCATGATCAACTTCAAGGGCGCATTTAAAAATCTAAAGGCGACCGAGAATCTCGAGGTCATCGACATTGCCGAGGCTGTTGCCATGGCGATGCCCGAGAATTCTGTGACTCCGACTCAGCAGTCATAAACCGATTGTTTCATGGGTTGTTTATTTATTTGAAGGTACTATACTTCTATATAGTACCTTTTTAAATTTTTGTGATTTTGAATGACTAAAAATAGCCTTTTATTGTTGAAAAAAGTCAATCAGCTTGGTGATTCGGTCAAGTCTTCATTTCTCGATGATGGTTTTACAGTTCACGACTGCCAGACGACGGAGGAGGTCTCACCGAAATTACTTGCCGGTGAGATACGGGTGTTGGTCCACGTGTTGCAGGATTTCAAACGCGACGACGTCGGTTCATTTCATCACCGTCTGGTCAGAACGGATGCTGGTTCTGGCCTGCATCGAATTATCATCTATAGGGGCGACAATCAGCGTGCCGTCTCTTTTGCAGCAGATTGCGGAATGCGTCGTTCCATTCAGGGAGACCTCTCATCTCAATCCATTGCCGGACTCGTGAAGCTTACAATAAATACCTTCGAACAATTCAATCATGATGTGCAAAAGGCACTCTCTATGACGGCCTCAGGAGATTGTCTTTTTGACGCGGACGAATGCGCATATGTCGAGTCGGTTTGCAGAAGTTACGAGAATATCCCCCAACTCCGACTGTCCATGGCAAAGATCGAGTTGTTGCGGGGCAATCTGAAGAAGGCTCTGGAAATTTCGAGGAAGGTTCTCAACGAGGATCCAATGAATGCACGTGCAATGGGATACCTGGGTGAAATACTCATTGGTTTTGGCCAGGTCAGTGATGCAGTAAAAGCTCTCTCTGCTGCCGAGAAGGTGGCGGCCGGCAATCCCTTGCGCATCGCTCTTCTTGCCCGCCTTCTTGCTGAAAGCGGTGACCGTGATAGCGCCTTGAAGCTTTTGATTTGTGCGGTAGGAATCGTCCCTATTCCAAGAGTCTTGGCGCCTATTTTTGAAAAATTCAAATTAACAGAAGAAGAACGCAGCAAAATCATAGCGTCTGCTGTGGC
>JBEDKY010000135.1:0-20353 GCA_041171905.1 Pseudomonadota bacterium | reverse complement strand
AGATTTTCCTTGGTACTTTCGCATTCAGCAGGCTCCCTTCCTTGCATTGTCTACCGTCTCTGACACGGGAGTGGTGGACCTTGAATTTATGAAAGTTGTGAACGAGTATTTTTGGATCGGTCCGACTGTCGTCGTGCATGCACAAAAATCCGGTGACACAAAAATGGACTCCGTCAATGCGGGAGTGAGGGCTGATTTTGTTTTGCCATCATTTGGCAGTATCGATCTTCGTCCTCACAGCAACACCGAGGTGCGCTTCTACGTCTCCAATGCGATTTTGTTTGGTCACTTTAAAAGCAAGACGTTCACCGAGGTGACCCAAGGAGACTACGGCAGCGAAACTTCGGCTGTGGTGACGTGTGATTTCAAGTCTGAAGGCTGGCATCAGGGTGCTGCTCTTGTGGCGGGTGCGCAGTTTCATTTCAACGAGAAACTTCATTCTACGGCAGGTTTGGGTCTTGTGAAGTCGAAGGTTCGTTCGTCAAAGCAGAGTGGATTCTGCGAAGACAAGTCGATTGTTCGCTCTGATGGGCGTGAGCTGCCTTGGCTTGATCTGGGAATCGGTTATAAGCTCTGAGTGGCTTTAATTCCGATTGAACTTGGAGATGGCATGTACTTTCCCAAAAGTTTCAGAGTTGTCAGTCTGACTGCCCTTGTGGGCAGTCTTTCTGCTTGTTTTGTTCAGTGCGTTTCGACGCCTGTGACTCAACGAATGTCTCTGCAGCTGATTCCCGAGGCACAGATGAATCGAATGGGAGAGCAGGCTTATTCCGAGATGCGTGCCAAAACGCCAAAAAGCAATAATGCTGCAATTCGCGAGGTTATCAATAGAGTAGGCCAGCGCATTGCTGACGCGAGTGGTAAAAAATATTCTTGGGAATTCGAAGTTTTTGATGAAGCAAAAACTGTCAATGCCTTTTGCCTGCCTGGCGGGAAAATCGCATTTTACACTGGAATTCTTCCCATCGCTGAGAATGAGGCTGGACTTGCTGCGATCATGGGGCATGAAGTTGCGCATGCGGTTGCGGGTCACGGCAACGAAAGAATCAGTCAGTCATTAATTGTGCAGATGGGGCTGACGGCTGCGGATGTTTCATTGCGGGATTCACGCTATAAAAAATTGATATACGGCGGATTGGCATTGGGAGTGCAGTTTGGAGTTCTGCTTCCGTATAGCCGTTCTCATGAAACTGAGGCTGATATCATCGGTCTGCGCTACATGGCTCTGGCTGGATATGAGCCTGCAGAGTCTGTGTCACTCTGGGAGCGGATGGGGCGCGCAGGTGGCGGACGGATGCCGGAATTCATGTCGACTCATCCCAATCCGGAGAATCGGGCGGCAAAATTGAAGTCGGCCATTCCTGAGGTCCTTGCTCTCTACAATGCGTCCGAGCGTCAGCCGTCAAAACCTTTGCCGTTGCGTTAAAATTTCCACACTATTTTTGAACCTACTCTGATTTTAATATAGTTATTTCAGAGATTTGCTGTAATATTTAAGTTACGTATCAAAAATCCGAAGAGAAAGCGCATGGCTTAGAAAAGACGACTTGCTGATGCGGGGTTGTCGGGGAGTGATGTGTGTCTAAGTTTTTGAGCAAGGTCGCACAAGACATCAATGTTTGCGATTTTGTCGATTACAAACTCTATTTCCGTGCGGTTTACGAAGCTGCAAAAAAGCAGCGTGATGGCTATACATACATTGTTTTTACCGAAGAGCTCGGCCTCGGCAAATCGAATTTGATGAATTTGATTGTGAACGGTCAAAGAAAGATGTCGCGCAAGAATGCGCAGCTGGTTATCGCTGCCCTTGGGCTGGTGCTGGAGCGTCGGCGATATTTCCTCAAGCTGATTGAGCTTGATAACAGCAGGAATATGAAGAAGCGCGAGCAGTTTCTCGAGAAAATTATCGAGATTCGCGGCGAATCGATTGAGGATGACCACACAAGGCGTCAGCTTAACTTTTACAGTCACTGGCTTCACGGCATAGTTTTCGAAATGGTCAATATCAACGGCCTCAGCCACACCCCAGAAGCCCTTGCTGGACGGCTTATTCCCCATGCTTCTGTTGATGATGTGCAAAAGAGTCTCGATTTGTTGAGCGAGTTGAATTTGATTTCGTACGATGAGGAATCCTCTTCGTACCGGAAGAATCAGGATCATTTTATTATGGATGACAAGATTCAGAATCTTGGTCCGATTGCTTTTCACAATAAAATGATTGATTTGGCTCGTGATGCGCTTGTGCGGGTGCATTCGGATGAGCGCGATGTGAGTTCAATGACTTTGGCTGTTCCGCGAAGTGCGGTCGGAAAGCTAAAATCGGTAGTAGAGAAATTTCAGGACGAAATATTGCAGCTGGCTCAAGAGTTTTCGGCACATGACGAAGTCTACCAGCTAAACGTGCAGTTGTTTCCACTCACAGCACAGCAGAAGAGGAAGTGACATGAAGACCTTCAAAATTTTTGCAATTCTTCCCTTGCTTGTGAGCTGTGGTGTTGATTCGGATTTCACGGCTGGTTCGAACACTGGAGTTGTCATTACCAAGAATCCCAAGGGTCAGGCGGGCGGTTCGACGGAAGTCAAACAAATGGAATTGCTTGCGCCGTGGTTGGCTGAATCGTCTGAACTGTACCTTGAAATCAAATCGGTGAATCTTGTCGACAATGCCGGCCAGCGTGAGACAGTTGGCGTCGCCGACGCCGGAACGTATCTTTTGCTCACCCGTTCGCGCACCGGCAAGGTGGAATTTTATCTGGCTCCAGACCAGATGAAAAGTGCCAAGAGTGTAGAGTTGGTTGTTGAGAATTCATTTGCGAAAAGAAGTGGAAAAAGCCTTGCCTCATACACAAAATCTACGACTTTGACGTTGGCGGTTGCAGGTGGTGCCGCGCAGGTTGGTACTGGGCCGCTCGCTGCATATACGTCCGCTGCTTATGCGAAAACTGGAACTTGCTCACTGAGTGTTGAATTGTCTTCATCTCCTGTTGCAACTGGCGTCTCGGAAAAATGTGGGGGGGAGTTGAAGTCTGACAGCGGTGGAAGTGGCGATGACAGTGATGATGAGGATAACAAAAGTGACGATGATAAAGATAATAACGATTGAGTTCGCTTTTGTTTGAATCTAATTTGTTTGGCTTTTTTCTTTCCGTTAAGATTCTTCCGCTCTCTTCCGATAAGCAAAATGGATGTGCTTTGGGGCACTCTCTGAAGGAAGTGTCTCATGAAAAATTCGCAAGTGCTTTCTGTTGCGCTGCTGTTTTTGGTCTCTGCATGTGGTCGTGCAAAAAAAGGCGACGTTGTTCTGCCGGTGCCACTCGCACAGGGTTCAGCCAAGCAGTCGAAGCAAGGTGGCGGCGACGCCTCCGCTCAAACTCCCAATCCCAATGACGCTGTTGCTGTCATGACTTTGGATGAAGCCAAAGCGAAGTGTGTGGCTTGTCATCAGCCCAAGTCGAGTGGTGCACGCGTGTGGAGCACGGCAAATGGCACGGAGGCGGACTGGAAGGCTGTTGCGTCGATGTTGAAAGGTTCAGTTTCTGCGGATCGTATGCCCTTGGGAGCGAAGCTTCCTGCTGATGAGAAAGCTAAATTCCTTGCTTATATGGACCAATTGCTGGGCGTTCAGCCTGGAGCTGGCAACGGTGGTGCTGGTGGTGCCGGTGGTGCCGGTGGCGGTGCTGGCAATGGCGGTGCAGCTGGAGCTGTGCCCATGACCCTCGAGCAGGCCAAAGCTAAGTGCGTTGCCTGCCATCAGCCGGGCGGAATTGGCGCCGCCCCATGGTCTAGCGCAAACGGAACTGAGGCTGACTGGAAGGCCTTTGCTCAGCCTGCAAAAAATTCAGTTGTTGCCGGCCGTATGCCGCTTGGCGGAATGAATGAGGCGGAAAAAGCCTCAATGATTGCCTTCTTGGATGGTCTGCTAGGGGTTGTGCCTGGAACGCCAGTTGCACCGGGGCAAGTTAAATTCACCTTCGAAACAGCCCGCGTCCTTTGTGTCGGTTGTCACAGTGCAGCAGCACCGGCGAACGTACGTGAACAGCCCTATCTGGAAACTCTTGCGCAGTGGAAAAACAACAAGCGCGACATTAGCGATGAAGTTGCAAAGGCAAGCATGCCGCAAGGTAAGGTGATGTCAGTGGAAGAGCGTCAAGCGTTGTTGGATTTCATTGGCGCTTTGTGAGCTTCGCGCAAGCGGCGCTCGTGTCCTTCGGAGTTTCGGGACTGGTGTTTTCACCGGTCCCTTTTTCTTTTTTTATGCGCGCAAATTTTTGGTCATCTTTTTGTGGATAAAATTCACACAAGGTATTATTAAAATCGAATATAAACGTTGGATTAAAGTCGAATTTAAAGTTACGGATTAGAATGTCGAAAAGACTTATAGAAGGTCGGGAATGGTTTAAACGCCCCAAGACACATCCACCCTTGGCTTCCGACCTAAACTCTCTCCGCGTGCTTCTCAAGTGTACGCCAAAATTCGGGCGATTCCAGCGTTCCACGCCCAAGTTCACTGTCTGTTTTCTCTCTGAAGTGATAAAACAGCACTCAATTCTGCAACAAAACAGACGTTCCGTCGGCATCTCCTACACCCGCTGGGAAATTTGGAGACGGAAGAAAAGGATCTCCTGGTCATGGTTGTCTCTGTTTTTCGTTTCGTGCTTGTGCTGTTGTCCTTTTTGGCAAGTCTCTCAGTTCAACAATTTTCTCAGGCAGCCGACCGATTGAATCTGGCTGAACAAGTTCAGGTTCAGGCCTTGCCTGCGACGAGTGAACCGGCTGTTCGGGCGGTCCTACTTTCGGGACAGAGCGACGGTTGGAATGACTTTGTCGAGTTTCGCAAAGCGTACAAGTGGGATGGTCGCGGGGAACTTTGGTACCGGATTTCACTCAAACCTCAGAATCTCGAGAAATTTGAGGTTCCAGTTCTGATACTCCCCTTCGTCATTCAAGCTTTAGAAGTCTATTCGGGTGGAAAGAAAATATACGACTGGGGACTTTTTTTGCCTGAAGGTCAGATTGGTTTTCGCGGCTATCCGATTCACATGATTCCGGTCGGAAGTTTGAATCTCTCTGAGCCCCTGCTTGTCCGCGTCGGGTCGGTTGGAGCAAACATCGGTCTCATCGATGGCGCCTTTTTGGGCGACCGCGGATCGCATGTCGAGACTTATTTTTGGTTGGGGCTTCCAAATTTGGGGCTTTTTGTTCTTGCGTTGCTGATCGGCTGCCTTTCGCTGTTTGCCTTTGTTGCCACACGCGCAAACAAAAGCCTTTTGGCGTACGGATTGTTTGCTATCTGTATTGGAACATTCGTCGGCAGCCACTCCTATACGTTGCGGGTTTCAACAGACTGGGCAAAGATACGGCACAGCACGGAGCTGATGTCTCTGTATCTTTCAGGACTCACGTTTTCTTTTTATCTGGATACGATTTTTTCACAGATAGACAAATTCAGGATCTTAAATAAATCTTGGAAATTTTATGCCGCATTTGCGGCGCTCGCAGCTATTGGTGAATTGACCCAGTGGGTACCGTTGTTCAAATTGCTGCGGCCATGGCAGATGGTCACTGCGATCATCTTTTTGACAGTTCCTTATTTCACAATCCGCTCAATGTTTTCGCGCAGTGTTGAATCCTATTTCGTAGGCGGTGGCCTGATAGCCTTCACCGTTGCATCGTTTGCCGGCGTGATGTTTTCGGTGGGTGGTGGTGCGGTCACTGCTCCGATTTTTCACATTTTTATTATCTCCGGAGTCTTTCTTTTGTTGGTCGGATTGGGCGGATTGCTGGTCTACCGGCACTACGATGCAACGCGAAAGGTGATTCAATATCAGAAAGAAGCAGCTGAGGTGCGTGAGGCGCAAGCGAGGCAGGAGAAGGATATGGAGGCTGCCCGCGCTGTCCAGCAGACGCTCTTGCCTACGTCGTTGCGCTTTCCTGGGTTTGAAACAGCGGCACACTGGATGACGGCCGATCAGACGGGTGGCGACTGGTACTCTGGATATTATGACGATCGCGATGGCATCGCATATCTGTTTCTTGGTGATGTCACGGGTCACGGATTTGCCTCGGCGCTCGTAACCGGACTTGCACACGGTGCTGTCACGTCTGTCTTTAAAACGTCGCAAAGTGATGGTGGCATCAAACCTGACGAGATGCTCAAAAGAATTTGTCGCGCCGTGAACGTCGTTGTTCATGAGAGTGCTTCACGTTCGGTCCGCGCTATGTCGATGGTCTGCCTGGCGATAAACGCGCACACGGGCGAAGTGCATATGATTAACTGCGGACACCCTCAGGTTTATCTCATTAAAAGTGACAAAGTTGAGGTATTGCTTGGTTCGGGCAGTCTGCTCGGCTTTCACGATGAAGTCGATTTTAAAGTGGAGAAGTTTCAAATCGAAAAAGGTGATCGGCTGTTTGTTTACACCGACGGAGTCCTCGAGAACGGCCGCAGCAACGGACGTGCGATTTCATTTGCAAAACTTCGACGGATTTTGCGTCAGCCCGAGAAAAGCGTGCAGGAAATCCAAGCAGACATTGTGAGCCTTTTGAAGTCAACGTGGCAAGACTCACCGATCGAGGATGACTACACTCTCGTTTTGATGCAATTGGGAGGCTCGAATCTCGGGCCGGCGCAAAGTGACTCTTCACAAACGGCATCTGCCCACGTCGCCCGCCAACTCTAACATTAGGGAATTTGTGGATTCAGTCCTGAAGCCGCGTTGAAACGCACTCGGTGGCAACTTGAAATTCTCGCAGCATTTCAATTCCTGCATCGTCGTATTGTTCACGGAATACAACTTTCGAAATTCCAGCTCCGGCAATCAGTTTCGCGCAATTGATGCATGGGCTGTAAGAGCAATACAGCGTACCTCCGCGCAGGCGGGGCCCATCTGCATAAATCAACGCATTGGCCTCTGCATGAATGATGATGCGTTCTTTTGTGCTGCGATCCCACCAGTCGACCTGTGAATCGTCATAAGATGCAGGAGTGCCATTGTAGCCGGTAGCCACCACTCTGCGATGCTCGTCCACGATAACGCAGCCGACCTGTCTTTTTTTGTCGGGGCTGCGCTTTGCGATGACCTCGGCCATTTCGAGGAAATAGTCGTCCCATTTTGGTTTTGAGTGGGTCATGAGAATGTCGTCCTCAGATTCGCAGCGAATATCAGCAACAGCGTATAATACCTCTACCAATCGTGATCAACAGCCAGCCAGACCCGCCGAGGTGCAGCATGTTTTCCTGGAAACACCCAATTATCTCTGTAATCACTGGTTTTTTTGTAGTTGGGATTGGATGCGTCAGGCGGTCGTACAATTCAAATCCATTCATCGTTGGCGGTGAACTGGTTGGTGAAGGGGATCCTGTCTACACTTC
The DNA here is from genome assembly GCA_041171905.1 of Pseudomonadota bacterium. Taxonomy (GTDB): domain Bacteria; phylum Bdellovibrionota_B; class Oligoflexia; order Silvanigrellales; family Silvanigrellaceae; genus RFOM01. The sequence continues at coordinate 12,981 of JBEDKY010000135.1, read as the reverse complement.
GACCGTTTCGCTCGATCACGATAATTCGCCGTTTTGCAGCGGATTTGTTTTCGACAAACGGACAATCGTCACTGCGGCTCATTGCCTTGTGGGCGGAACTCCAAGGCTGACCGTCACTGTCAGCTTTGGCAGCCGCAACCACAAATTGTTTCACTCAGTCGAAGTTCCAGCCAAGCAGATTGTTGCTCATGGTGGCTGGGACCGTGGTGATTTGTACAGAAAAGATATCGATCCGCTGCCGCAATTTCCGAAGTCAGACGTCGGAATTATTGTACTATCCGAAGATGTTCCTGAGTGGGTCAAGCCGCTTCCGATCAAGGAAATTGGTGAGGTGAGTGTCGGTCGGGATGTGTTGCTTGCAGGATTCGGACAAACACGCGAACTCCCGCAAAACGTCACCAGGACCGAGGCCAAAGGCTTTCTGCGCAAGACAAAAGTGCGCCTGGCAACAATCAATGATGCGGGCAAGGAATTGATTTTCGAGGCCCCGCAAAACAATGATCGAGCGAGTTCGTGCCATGGCGACTCGGGTGGTCCGATGTTCTATATCGAGGACAACGGCGCACTGACCGTAATTGGCGTGACGTCGCGCGGATATAGCGCAGCGCTCGACTGCATCGGCAAGGGTGTCTACACGGACGTTAGAAAGTATGTTGGCTGGATTAAGGAGAATAAAGAGAGAATCATTGGTGGAATCATCTCGACCGCAGACTGGCAACATCGTTATTTCAACAGCAGGGATGGTGCAAAAGTCGCTGTGGATTTCAAACTGGAACAGACGGGCGCTGAATATCTTTCAAAAGATGTCTGGCTGAATGTCTACAATCCGGCATTCACGGGAAAGGAAGATGTGCAGGCGACGTTGTCCAGTTATATCAGTGCCCTGACCCAGCAAAAGCTCAAAATGGAATATGCAGGCGAGAATCGTTTCACGATCAAGTTTGACAAGTTCATGAACGAAAAAGTCTGCGCAATTGCATCACGTTGGGGAGTCCAGCAGGACGTCAAAGTCGAAGTCAACGGCAAACTTCTTTCCGACAGCGTGTCTGGCCAGCAAAAGTTCGAATTTAAGTTCTGCGAGCCGAAATAATCGGCGTTGATTTTTGCATCTTCATCAATGGGAACTTTTCATTGCGCCTGCCGGTATCTTCCGCTACCACCCGCGGGTTGGGCAGACACTGAAAGACAGGTGAAGTATGAACACGTTTTCGCTAACTCTGATTTTATCGTTTGCCATGACCCAGGTTGTGGCCTGCACCGGCAAATCGCGTCAAGAAGCGCAAGTTGAAGCTCCGCGGCAACCAGAGCAAAACGTTGGGCAACAGGATGGTGAATCTGCTGCGAACGAGGCCGCTCCGACAGGCGATTCTCCTCGGTCCGACAACAGTCCGTCGACTCCCGCTGATCCGGCTTCTGGTTCGGCCGAAACACCCCAGCCCAAGCCCGCAGTCCCCTCGCCAGAGGCGCTCGGCCTCTTGCAACAAAGATACAATTCCGAACTCAATTCTATCATCGATTCGCGCTGCCAGATTTGTCATGGCTCTGAGAATGAATTGAATTTTTCGGATTTTGAGCGGGTGAAGGCTTATGCTGTGCAGATGGAAGATGCAGTTTCGAAAGGCCGCATGCCCTTCGATCCTTCAGGCCTGCCCAACGACGAGAAGGTCAAACTCATCGACTTTTTGAATGAGCTTGCAAAACTGTCCCGATAAAGATTTATGAGTGGTAAGTGTGAAGCATTAAAGGCCGCGCCGATTGAACGGCTCGGCCTTATTCACGAGCCGCAAAATTTCGGCGCGGCTCTTTTTCTGCAAGCTGCTCGTCGCATCGAATGGATTGCCCTCGAGCCGCAGAATTTTTGCAAATGCCGCTTCTGTTTTCAAACCCTGCCTCCGCTCCTGCAATACTAGCTCGGCAAATGGCAGGCCCGCATATTTGAGAATGCGTTCTTCGGCCAGAAAGTGTTTGTATGCGGTTTGCTTCACGCTGGGAATTTTCTGACAAAATATCTCGAAATGAACCTCGTCTACAAAAAACGAAGCAATCATCCCAGGAACACTCAGGTCTGAATGCTGCAAAAGCTTGAAACCTGGCAGTCCGGAAAACAAATCATGCAGATGTTTTTCAGTTTTTGCGAAATCATCCGCCTCAATAATAATGTCGCAGTCCGAAGTTGAGACGGCAAGATTGAGTGGAAGACTGCCGGCAATCAGAGGATGATATGGGCGCAGAAGTCGCAGGATGTCGGATTTTTTCAGAGCCGACATGAGCATCTGATTCATTTCGATGTTGACCACCGATTGCAGTGAGAGATGATGAAATTTCACGGCAAAACCATCGAAATTGAACTCAAGTTCTTGATTGAAATCTTTGCTGAGTCCAGCGTCGTTGTGACAGCAGTTCGGGAAGGCGTCGATCAGCTCGGCAAAAGTCAAATCACAAACCACTTCAATATGCTCAAAACCGTCTCGGTACGACTTGCCTTTTTTGGGGGCCGGAACTTCTATGAGATCGATTTGCCATTGGTCAAAAATAATCGGTTCCGCCAGGCGAAATGTCGAAATCATTCTGCCATTCACGTCTGTTTCTGCGAGAAGATGCGAAAATTTTGTGAACTCCCGTTTGCAGATTTCGTAGATTTCTGCGGACGAGGTTCGATAGCAGATGTGATCGATGTCCCAGTGTGATTTCAGACTGAACTGTTGCAGCTTCATCGTCTGAAATGCCGAGTCCAAAAATCGCTCGGATTCACCGTAAATTTGCTCTTTATCGATGTTCATTTCTGCGCTCCGGCGTTAGTGTACTGTTGTCTAAAACATCGACAGTGTCTTTCCTGTTCGCTCGCGGTGGTATTTTAGTCAGCGGAAATATTCAATAAAAATAGTACAATTCAGGTATGGTTTTTGCTCGGTGGACTTCGATTCTGCGCTGGGTTGGCGCAAAGGGGGCTAACGTGCGGTATTGGGGTGGTCACTTTTCTCTGATGGTCTGCAGTATGCTCACATGGGCCTGTGCGGAGCGGAGCCCTGTGAATACACCCTCCATAATGTCTTCTGAGGCGCAAACAGTTCAGTCGAATGCGCCGCGAGTTGAGACCGGCTGCATCTCCAAGCATATCCACGAGGCGATTGAGCTCAACAAATCGCGCGCTCCTTTGTATGCCAAAGCATCAGATGGTCGCTCAAAGATGATTTCCAACCTGTTGGTGGCCGCGGAGAAAATTGCGCTGACCACTCTTCCGTTGCTGGAGAAGCCTGCGGAGGAGTATCAAAAACGCGGTGTCCCGCTGTTTTGCTTGGATGTCGTGCCGATGAGCGGCGCTAAGAAGTTCAGCGAAAGAGAGACTAAGCCGTCATCCAAATACGAACCATTCGATGGCTTGGGGACCTCTCTTCATTTGGCAAAATTTGTACTCACGAGAGAAGCAGAAAAATTGGAGGGTCACCTGCAGAAGGTGTTTGAGAAGTTGAGCAGTAATCCTCAATACAACTGCTTCTCGAGGCATTTGGTGGAGTCTGTGTTGCGCTCAGTTCGACTCACCCCGCATTATCGCCGCTGGAGTGCCGAAAAAGGTCTGCGCGACCCGATTTTTCTCATTCAAACTTACGTCTCGTCGCAGATCAGCGGACTACCGAAGGCGGCCGTCCTTGACTCAATGGCTGCAGAGTTGAATGCGCAGGGAATTCCCATCATCTGCAACGATGTTCCTCATGTTGAAACGGAAACCGAAAAAATCTTCGCGGAAAACAATTTAAATCATTAACCGCGTCATGGTTCTCACTCGTCATCAGAACTTTGCCTCAACGTTGCCAGCACACTCACGTCTTCAAGTGTTGTTGTGTCGCCCAAGCTCTCATGACCGGTGGCAACGTCTTTCAAAAGTCTGCGCATGATTTTTCCGCTGCGGGTTTTTGGAAGTGAATCTGTGAAGCGGATGTGATCGGGTTTGGCGAAGCTGCCAATCAGCCCTCCGACGTGGGCAATCAATTCACGCGCGAGTTCATGCTTGCGCGTGTCATTCCATCCGGCAGATGCTTTGACTTCGTTCTTCAGTGTGACAAAGGCATACACAGACGTCCCCTTGAGAGGGTCGGGAACTCCCACAACGGCTGACTCGGCAACACTGCTGTGATCCACCAGAGCGCTTTCAACTTCCATTGTACCGATCCGGTGGCCTGCGACGTTGATCACGTCATCGACGCGGCCAATCACCCAGATATCGCTGTCAGCATCTTTGAATGCGCCGTCGCCCGTAAAGTAATACGGGTCCTTTTGCGCACCGGCAGGACCTGCGAATGTGCTCCAATACGTTTTTGCGTAACGGTCCGGATCGCCATGTACCGTGCGCAGCTGTGACGGCCATGGCTTGGTGATGACGAGTTTGCCGCGATTTCCAGGAGCTACTGGAATGCCGTTGTCGTCAACAACATCAACCGCGATGCCAGGGAGCGGTCTTGTTGCGGAACCGGGTTTCAGAGGCGTGATTCCGGGAATCGGACTCATCATCACGCCGCCCGTTTCTGTTTGCCACCATGTGTCGACGATTGGGCAATTTCCCTTGCCGATGGTCGCGTGGTACCACTCCCACGCTTCCGGATTGATGGGTTCGCCGACGGAGCCGAGTAGCCGGAGGGAACTGAGATTTGATTTTTTCGGCCAATGATCGCCTTGTCGCATGAATGCTCTGATGGCGGTGGGTGCGGTATAGAAAATTGAGATATTTTCCCGCTCAACACAACGCCAAAAGCGGCCAAAATCAGGAAAATCTGGTGCGCCTTCGTACATGAATACCGTCGCGCCGTTCGACAGCGGGCCGTAGACGACATAGCTGTGCCCTGTCACCCAGCCGATGTCCGCGGTGCACCAATAGATATCTTCGTGTTTTATATCGAAGACCCATTGGCAGGTCAGATTGGTCCACAGAGCATATCCCGCTGTGCCGTGAACGACACCCTTAGGTTTTCCTGTTGTGCCGCTGGTGTAGAGAATGAAAAGCGGGTGTTCTGCCGGCAAAGACTCTGCGGGAATCCTGCTGTCTGTAATTTTGCAATCGTTATACCAGTGGTCTCTGCCCGACTTCATGGTTGTCGGCACAAACGAAGTCTCGGAGATTCTGTAGGAGGAACCTGAGGTTTCGCCAAGTCGGTCGACAACGACAACCGATTCGACACATGGGCATTCCCCGACGGCTTTATCCACCGCTGTCTTGAGCGGAAGAATTTTACCACGCCTGAATCCACCATTTGCGGTGATCACACATTTGGCTTGAGCATCGAGTATGCGGTCGCGCAATGACTCAGCAGAAAAACCTCCGAAGACAACGGTGTGTGTCGCACCGATTCGTGCGCAGGCAAGCATTGCGACAGCAGCCTCGGGAATCATCGGCATATAGAGCGCGACACGGTCGCCTTTTTTGATTCCCAGTTTGCGCAGGCCATCCGCAAATGCACACACCTCGGCGTGCAGCTGTGCGTATGTGAACGTCTTTCGTTCCAATGGCTGCAGCCCCTCACAGGGTTCGCCTTCCCAGATAAGCGCCGTCTTGTGTGCGACAATACTGTTGAGGTGTTTATCGAGACATTGTTCGCTGATGTTGAGCTCACCGTCGCAAAACCATTCGACGAATGGAGGATTCCATTTCATCGGAACTGAGAAGGGCTTCCTCCATACCAGCGTTTCCTTGGCGAGTTTGGCCCAGTGACTTTCATAGGAGTCGGCTGCAGATTTCAACAACAGATCATGGGTAGATTTTTGCAGGTTTGCACGCTTGGCGAAATCTTCCGATGGCTGAACGACGCGGGTATTGAAAATCATCCGGATTACCTCATATCAACAGCAGAAAAAAAACAGTTTGATTATTTTGCTTGGAATCTATTGTTCACGCGGCGGAATGAATATTTTATCCACAGAGAACACTCGGCTGCAAAGGCAAAAAGAACGGCGAAGCTTCCCGCACTGAGCAATGCCAAAAGCGAAAAGTGCGGCAGCCTAAACAAGCCCGATATAGCAGCAGAGATTTCCTTGTGTGTTGCGTGGTAGGCTAGAAAATAAATTGACAGGACGATAAACATCATCGTGATGCGCCTTTTCAGACCGCGCTCGGTCAGGCGCAATAGTCCTTGCGCAGCCAATGCTGAAATCAGCACGGCCTGCCACCATGGGAAGAATGTGAGCAGAATTAGGCTCGACAAAATCCATATGAAGTCTCTCAGTGTGTGTCTCATGGCTGCTTTTCCAGAACGGTGCGTGAGAGGGTCAGGTCTTCTTTCAGCTGTCCTTGTTGAACAAAGAGCAGCTCCTGTAGCTGACCGTTCCGCCATGGTTCGATCATGTTGGTGTAGTGGGGACTACCTGCATGTCCCGATTGTCCGCCGGGATAAACACCCCATGCACGGGGTTGGGCATCGACCCAAGTGACCACCATCCGCCAGCTGGGGCCGTGGTGGTCGGTGGTTGCGTTCACTGTGTGGCCGTCTCCGCCAGTGAACAGGTGCTCGATTCCAAACCCCGGCAAATTGGCGAGGTGGGGGATTTTTGTTCCGCGAAATTCACCCCACTGAGGCAACTGTTCGGGCAAGTTTTTTCTTTCAGAAAACGTCCTGAGGGTTTTCACCGCGCGCTCGAGAGAGTTTGCAACAAGCAGCGGAACTTCCGTCCGCCTCATGACTGATGCGCTTGCCGGCCAATCGCTATCCTCTTTGGAAAGTAGCAATTCCAAAGTTTTGTCCTCTGACGGACTTTTAAAATCGGGTGTTGGAAATGCCTTTTCCCAAAGGGTGTCGTGGACAATTTCCCACCACTTTGACCAGACTGCGGCTTCAATGCTTCGCGCATGAAGTTCAAAATTCCAGCGATTGAGCATATCGAGAACTTTTCGGTCATCATCGTTCCGCAGAAGACCGACGGTCCATCTGCTAAAAAGCGGCAAAAGTTTTTTTGCACGCAGGTCAGTGACATCATTTTGCAGTTGCATGAGCGAAGAGATGCTCGCGGGCATGAGCGAAGAGAAGCTCGCGGGCTGAGTTGCGGTCAATTCATTCAGCTTTTGGAAAATTCTTTCGCCGCGCAAATAACTTGTGAATCCCCAATCTCCGGATGCATACCCGAACGCGGGATCTAGAGTGGGTTGCTGGTTGGCTGAAGAAAGATGTCCGCGTTCAGGTGACCAGCTTTGCGGCAGATGGACAAAACTGATGTCATCCTTCCATCCTGCAGTCGGGCTGGTCCCGTCGAGTACAAACCGACCTGCAGCCGCTGACGTGCGGATGGGAAAACGTCCTGCCTGAAGCAATCCGATCGAACCAGTTTTATCGGCCATGACGAAATTCTGGCCAGGAGCCTGATAGTCGCGCAAGGCATTCTTCATCTCGACAACTGTTCGTGCACGGTTGAGCGAATGAAAAACTCTGAATTCATTGGACGGCGTGTGCCCTTTCCAGAGCATTGCGAAAGGCACGGTGCTCGTTGCACCGCTTTTTTGTTCGAGTGTAAGTTCCTGTGCGATCGGTCCGAGATGAGTCTCAATGACGTCGATTGTTCGAGATGGCTTTCCCTTGATCCGGATAATTTCTTTGCGGACCGTTGATGGTCTCCAACGCTGCGCGGACAAGTAGTTGGGCGCAGGTTTCGCCTTGTCGAATTTCATCGCAAACCAGTCGATCACGTCCGTGCCTGCGTTGGTGATCCCCCAGCTGACCGAATCATTGAAACCGATAATTACGTGCGGCAGTCCGGGTAGAGACACTCCGTAAACGTTGACGTTGGGTGCGCTCAGCTGAATTTCGTACCAGATCGACGGCAGCTTAAGATCAAGGTGAGGGTCATTGGCCAACAGTGGATAGCCGTGCGCTGTGCGTGTGCCGTCGACCACCCAGTTGTTGCTTCCGTTGGATGGTTTGCGTTTTTCCTGCTGGCTGCGCTGCGACTTGTTTTCGATCTTGAGAATTCCATCCAGGCGGGCTGGAGAGCTCGATGTCTCTGCCATTTCTGGGCTGCTCACAGACATATTGGCGACGGATGCATCCAAAATCGGTGTGCTGCGCGGATAGAAGTCTGGAAACAGAAACTCCAATTCTGATTGAGAAAAACGTTGCAGTGCGTTGCTCATCTTGAAGTCATCGAAATTACCCGTGAGAGTCCAAGTCATTTGCTTGTGGAAGAGCGCGCAATGCAGCGGGGTCCATTTGCCCGGACTTGTGCCGAGAAGTTTATATTCAACCGGCCATTGCTGGGGAGTCAGGGAGCGGATGTAGGCGTTGACGCCCTCGCTGTAAGCTTCAAGAATTTCGTACTGCTGCGGGTCATTTTTTTGCAAAAATTCGAGCTCCGCCTCGGCTGCTGCCAGAAAGCCGAGCCTTCTTTGTTTTGCATCGAACTCAAAGGCCTTCTCGCCTAAAAGCTCTGACACCCGTCCGGCGGTCGCCGCGGTTTGCAGTTCCATCTGCCAGAGCCTGTCGCGCGCGGTGGCATAGCCCTGTCCGAACGCCAGATCGAGGTCGTTTTCGGCAACCACATGCGGCACGCCGCGGGTGTCGACCGAAATGGTAATTTTCTTTCCTTTAATACCCGCTTCAAACTCGCTCGTTGGAGCATTTTTTTTGGCAACCGACGGTGCGTTTTTAAGATAGCCCGAATAGGGGCTGAGAAAATTGCCAAGCGGCGGGATCGGACCCAGCGGAATGCTGAAGAGAACCGCCAAAAATAAAAAAACGCCCCACGTACCGAGGATCCTCAGAAGGTAGGGGCGTTTTTCTGCTGGTTCGGACATCACTCCGTTCCTCCGGTTTGTCATTTGAGCACATGCTGGGTGCCGATGATTTTCGCCGGAAAAAACGGAACTGTAAACAGCCTCAGTTGGACCAAGTCTTCATGATGTCAATTGGCTCCTTGCCAACGGCATCTTTGCGGCTGAGTTTGATGCGGCCGGTGCGGTCGATTTCGATGACCTTGACCATCACTTCATCACCCTCTTTGACGACATCCTCAACCTTGTTCACGCGCTGCGCAGCCAATTGAGAGATATGAACAAGACCTTCGACACCGGGCTTGATTTCGACAAAGGCGCCGAAGTCAGAAACCTTCTTGACGATGCCCAGATACACTTCGTTGATTTCGGGATCGCTCGTCAGGAAGTGAATCATGCGCTTGGCGCGAGCAGCTGCGTCGCCGTTGTTCGAAGCAAGGTTGATGACGCCTTCATCGTTGATGTCCACCTTGCAGCCGGTGTCCGCAACGATCTTCTTGATGTTGCGTCCGCCGGGGCCGATGAGGTCGCGAATGCGCTCGGTCTTGATTTTGATTTGCTCAATGCGCGGTGCGCGCGTGCTCAGGTCCTTGGCCTTGCCGAGAACTGCCGTCATCTTGCCGAGAATATGCATGCGGCCTTCGCGCGCCTGTTCAAGTGCGTTGCGCAGAACTTCGAGCGAAACGCCGGCAATCTTCATGTCCATCTGCAGTGCCGTGATTCCTGATTTGCCTCCGGCAACTTTGAAGTCCATATCGCCCAGGGCATCCTCATCACCGAGAATGTCCGAGAGAATTGCCACATCCTTGCCTTCCTTGATGAGGCCCATCGCAATTCCGGCCACCGGCTCAAGAAGTGGTACGCCGGCGTCCAACATGGCGAGTGTGCCCGAGCAAACGGAAGCCATTGAAGACGAGCCGTTTGATTCGGTGATTTCGGACACCATGCGGATGGAGTAAGGGAAGCGCAAACGGCTCGGGACAGAGGCTCTGAGTGCGCGCTCAGCCAGATTTCCGTGTCCGACTTCGCGTCGTCCGGGAGCACCCAGACGCTTGGGTTCGCCGACAGAATAGCCAGGCATGTTGTAGTGCAGCATAAAGTGTTTTTCTTCGAGCGGGCTGTAGACGCTCTCGCTGCGCTGCGCGTCATCGGATGTGCCGAGTGTGACTACACCGAGTGATTGGGTCTCGCCGCGTGTGAACAATGCTGAACCGTGCGGGCGTTTGAGAACCTGAACCTGACAGTTGATGTCGCGGATGTCGGTCGTCTTGCGGCCGTCGACGCGGCGGTTGTCGCGAGTGATGTTGACACGCAGTGTTTTGTAGCATGCCATTTCAAACAGGAACTCAAAATCTTTTGCCATCGAGCCGTCGTCGCTTGCGGGGACGAGTTCAGCGCGCGCTGCGCTGCGGATTTCGTCAACAGCATTCTTGCGGTCGCTCTTTTTGGCGATGGAGTAGGCTTCGCGCAGGGCTCCCGCATATTTCTTGTCGAGAACCTTTTCCATGCTGTCGTTGGACGGAGCTTCAGGAACGCTGCGTTTCGGTTTGCCGACTGCAGCGCGCAGCTCTTCCTGCACTTTGCACATGGTCTTGATGTGTTTGTGTGCGACTTCGATGGCTTCGAGGATGAGTGCTTCGGAGACGAAATTCGCTCCAGCCTCGACCATCAGAATGCCTTCGCTTGTGCCGGCGACCACGATATCGAGGTCCGAGCCGGTTTCTTCCGCTTCCGACGGATTGATCAGGAATTGACCGTTTTTATGGCCGATACGCACGCCCGCGACAGGACCATTGAACGGGATGTCGGAAATGTGCAGAGCCGCGCTGGCACCCAGAATCGCAAGAGGAGCCGGTGAAATCTTGGGGTCTACCGACATCACTGTAGCTACGACCTGAACTTCGGTCAGGAATGTTTCTGGGAACATCGGGCGGATGGGGCGGTCGATAAGCCGGCTGATGAGCACTTCGCGTTCGGTCGGCTTTGATTCGCGCTTGATGTAGCCGCCCGGAATACGGCCGGCAGAGTATAGCTTTTCGATGTAGTCGACAGCCAGAGGGAAAAATGATGCCGTTGGGCTTGGAGCCTTGGCACCGGTTGCACACACGAGCACCTGTGTGTCGCCGCATGTGATGAGCACGGAGCCGCCCGCCTGACGGGCCATGCGGCCGTGTTCGATGGTGATCTCGTGGTCGCCCACGCGGATGGTTTTCTCAACAATATTGAACATAGAAAGGAACCTTAGACGAAGGTCTGAGTGACAGGACCCGACTCAAACCGGAGAGCGTTTATCCTCCCGACCATTCGAGAGTCCCAGCGCACCATGCGCCAGCTTTAAGCAAATGCCTATCGTTACTACCGACCCTAGCAAAGAAGTTCAGTCCTGAAAAGGCAGAAAATGTTGTTGCGCTGGCTTTTTGTGACTCGTCCGCCCACTTGCGCGGGAATCGATGGGTCAGTATGCCTCGGACGTAGGACAATTCAGGGAGCAGCGCATGCCGGTTTACAAGATTCTTCACTATCCTCACGTGCTTCTGAGAAAACCATCGACGCCCGTGGAAAAGTTCACTCCAAGCCTGAAGGCATTTGCAGCGGGAATGGTTGAAACAATGAACGCCTTTGAGGGCATCGGCCTCGCCGCGCCACAGGTGGGAATCCTCAAAAGACTCATCATCGTGGATGTCCGTCCCTACCTGGAAAACCCGCAGCTGAAAGACTGGCACGGCACTTATTCCTACAGCGTTGACGGACAAAAGCAGAACCTGCCGTCGCCGATGATTTTGGTGAATCCGGAGATTGTCGCCAAGCAAAATGAAATCTCATTTCCCTTTGACGGCTGCCTGTCGTTCCCTGGTGTGGATCGCGGTCAGACCGCGCGATGGAAAAACATCGAGCTGCACGCCAAAGATATCGACGGCAAGTCGATCCGCATCGAGTGCGACGGCATTATGAGCATCTGTCTGCAGCACGAGATGGATCATCTCGAAGGCGTGCTTTTCATCGACCGAGTGCAGGGACAGGTGAACGAGAATGATGTTATGGCGGACATCGAAGACCATGAAAATGAGGCCGGCACTCGTCGCAAAATGAAGAAACTAAAACTCGTGGACGCGCGTGCGGAGAAGTTTGATTTTCTTTGAAGCGGGTGTGTTCTTCCTGAAATTGGCCGGGCGCGAAGCTCAGTAAAGGCTCGGGTTGGAGTGGAGATGCTCAACATATTGGGCAATCTCGGTGATGACTTCCTGGGGCAGTTGCGAAAAACTCGGCATTTGGCTGCCGGGCAGTCCCTCGATGAGTGTTCGGCTCACTCCTGCAACGGTGAGATCATTTTTCAGACCCGACGGTGCTGGTGAAAGGAAATTGGGCAATTTACGGTTGAGTGTCTGGCTCAATGGTCCGTTTCCGCGCCCTTCGGGACCATGACAACCTGCACAATATTGTTGAAAGTGATATCGGCCTTTGGCTTGTGCTTCCGTCAGTTGAAACTTAGCCTGTGCCTCGGGATCGAGCGCCCAAGGGGCGGCAGTTTTGTGAAACAACATACCGACGGGTGACGAATCAAAAAATGCGGGCAGGATCAAAAACCCCATTGCCAAGAGGGTGAAAAGCCCAACAAGGGAGTAGGTGATGGCCTTGATCGGCAATGGTTTTGGATTTTGCTCATTGTTTTCGCTCGTCATGTGAGGCTCCAATTTCTTGAATTTCAGCTTGCTTGACCACCCACTGGATAGCAAGAGCCTGCGCTCACTCTCCTCCGCGGGTGTTTATATATTTTTAGCCGAATCGCGCGAAAAAGCCGAAGCAAAACTGGCCTCCGGCGGAGGAATTTTATTTACGCTGAGCGAGGGGCTGGAAGTTTTGTACGTCGGCAAGGCAAAAGAATTGCGCCAGCGTCTGCAGAATTACCGCCGCGGTGGAAGTGGTTCGGCCGGTGAGTGGCAAAAATCCGCTAAGCTGAATGAAGCTGCAAAATCGGTTTTGATCATTCCGACTCCAACTCATTTCGAAGCCTGTTTGCTTGAATTATTCCTCATCCGGATTCTTGTTCCTCAGCTGAATTACACGAGCACCGACGCGGGCCGGATCTATTTTGTTTTGCAGGACCGGATCAGCCGGAGGCTGAGCGTTTCATCAAGAAAAAAAACCGGCATGAAGGTTTGGGGGGTGGTCAGGGCGCGCAGACAGGTGCGAGCGGCCTTTGATGCGCTGACGGAAAGTTTGGACAGTTATCAGGAAGC
>JBEDKY010000134.1:0-6809 GCA_041171905.1 Pseudomonadota bacterium | reverse complement strand
CATGCTGCTCTTGCGCAACATCGGCTGGCCGTATGCTTTTCCTGCCGAAAACCTCACACCCGCCATCGCCTTACGAAAGAAGCGTCACAAAACACAGGTGGTTGTCGCGGGGCTGATCATGGTCCGGCAAATGCCGGGGACGGCCAAAGGCATGCTGTTCATCACGCTCGAAGACGAAAGCGGAACCATGAATCTCGTCTTCCGTCCGGACGTTCATGCGCGCTTTAAAGAATGGATGAGTCAAACATCTGTTTTGTGTGTGCGCGGCTGGGTTCAGGAAAACGGTCCGAATCCGTCTGTGCTTGTGAATGAGGTGCTGCCCGCACTGCACCAGAAGAATCTCCCGAGCCCGCCGCCCGATCAACTCGAACGCGATTATACGTTGTGGTGATCGAGCAATGGTCTTGACCCTCTGACATCCCGCCCCACCCACAAATCCAGACCACTCGCTGCTACGGAGTTCTTGCAAGCCGCTCACCGTAACTAAAAGTTGCTCTCAGCAGTGCCTTTGCAAAGTTGTTGGTTCACTCTAAGTCGAAATCGTGCGAGATGTCGATCGGAGAGAAGGTCTGTCTCGCTGTTGAATTTTTGTATTCTTATTTGCCTGCTCCCTGGGGCTATTCGACTCCGACAACCAATTTGCTCACAGTCTGGGTCTTTGGAACTCTAAGCATTCTTGGCAGTCTTGATTCAGTGTCGTAAAGAAATCTTGCAAATGTTCACTTGCACACTGAACCTGAACTACCAGTCAAGAAACCAAAAGTTAGAATCCGTTTGAATATTTTTTTATTTTGTTTTTGAGACAATGGAAAAATAAAGGACCTGAGAACCTAAAATGCGCTTTCCTGAACGGATTTGTGCGATCGCCTTGGTCCAACCTTCGGCCGATTTCGGGGCGATAAAAATACGGCCATTCTCTTGCGAAATCGAAAAAATATCTTTTTCTGCAAACACCTCAACAGAATATTCCGGAAAGTATTTCCGCATTGAATCGTTGCTTATGACATTGAGGACAAGGGGTTGATTGGGACTAATTTTATATCTCGAGAGTGCAGATTCTGGATAGTTTTCCGGTTTAAACTGCAGCGCCGGACCATCGTTACGAAAGCAAGGTTCTGCATCCGCTCCTAAAGCCTGTGCCGAGAACACGTCGCCTTTCAACATATTCAAAATGGCACTATGCGCATTCGAGTGATTCAAAACGAATGTAACCAAAGTCGACGCTCGACCATAAGGACTGTCGACTAGATTATAACACGCATCGCTTCGATAGCGACGAATGTGCGGTACTGCTATGTAGAAGTCTTCTCCAAACAGTTCGTCGGGATTGATATGATAAGCAAAGAGGTCGGCCAAAGCCTCCTGCAGCGCGACATTCTTGGGTTCTTTAAGGAACTCGGCGGTACACCAGTTCGATTTGAGCTGACAGATCATCGCGTGAAACATTTCGTGATAAATCACATCAACGGACGCAGTGCCCGAAGCTGAAGTTTTTTCGTTTTTACAAAACTGGACGGTTCTATTTTCGAAATTGTATCCTGTTCTCAGACAACCCGAGCCACCCACACTCACTTTGATGGGTGCAATCAGTTTCGAAAAATCGCTCTGAAAAACTGCAACACTCTTCGAGAGCGCGGCTCTCAAAGATGCACCGTCGATTTGCCCAGCGACTGACGGATCAATCTTCAACTCGAATTGCTCATCAGCACGTTCTTCGAAAAGGCGGAAAGAATGAACAGACTCTCTTCCCATAGGAGCACAAGATAACGTCAGCAAAAACAAAACGATGAATGAGGTTTTAAAACTCAGAGTTCTAGCCATGAACTGCTCTCCCGCAAAAGGTCACAACCACGAGCCTTCACAAGGACTCACACAGGAAATGGCCTCAAACAATAAAGATTTGAGCCAGACACGAACCAATTGAGTTCGTTGGCCGAAATGCTCCAGCAAGAGCCCAAATATCCTCAACTTTTTACCACAGGTTATGAAGTTGCAGGGCCCCTCTGACGTGACCAGAACGTTAACCTCAATACAGGCACCAAGACCGTGCGGGAAAAAATCCTTGTGCCATTTCTTTTCGAGCGCTTCGAAGATGCTGCATTTCAAAATACCCTGATCATTCAGCCTATCGGCAAGACTACGACCCGCAAAATCATTCAACTCCGTGAGCTTGAGACCGCGACGAATTTTATCAATCGAACGTGATTGTAAGTTGTGGTGACAAACTGCTGAACGAATCCAAATGATGACAGACAAGCCACCAAATTCATGCCAGATTTTTCATAAATTAAAATATACGTGTTGTTCCCAAGCGATTATGTCAGGTCAACTACCGAGCGAATATGTCAGGTGGGGTCAGGCGACCCCACGTGCCCGAATCCTCTGTGGATTTCGAACGCGCTCCCACTTCAATTCTGTTCCCGCGAACCAGACTGTCATTCGACCTTGAAGATCGAATCTGAGCTCCACAGTCTGCCCCGCTAGAGAGATTTTCTCAGGATGAGCCACTCGCAAAGAATGGGCATCCAATGAGATCGTCTCACCAGGGTTCACCTTTCTGTGCTTGAGGATTGAGAACACTTTGTTGAGATCCAAGCCATCAGGGATAGATCTCCAATCTTCAAGTGCAGACGCAGGTTCCACTGTGAACTGTCCCCATTGTTTCGGAATGAATTCGTCGTTGAGAAACAGATTCGCCTTGCCCATGTCGGTAATTTTACGGTGTCGAAGTTCAGGAATGAGTCTGTCTTGGAAGGTACGGAAACTGCGTTCAATGCGGCCTTTTCCCTGCGGCGAATTCGCGTAGATAATCTTGATGCCAAGTTCGTTGCAGGCACGTTCGAATTCCGAGAAATTCTGGCGCTTTTGTCCTCCGTAGAGGCCAGCACGGTCAACGTAAATGAAGCGTGGAATTCCAAAGCGCTCAATGACTGCGCGCAGACCCGCGAGGCAGGCATTGGTCGTTTCTCCATAATGAAACTGGCAGTAATGTAGTTCGCTTGTGGCATCATCGATGATTGAGATCAGAACCCATTCTTGGCCTGCAACCCATTCATGATGCGAGCCATCCATCTGCAGAAGAAAGCCACGGTTGCAGTGTCTTTGTCGCGTTGAACGCGGCTTTCTCCGCGTTCGTCTTTTGTTTTTGGCGACACCGATTTCCTTGCACCACGAACGCAGTGTTTCACGCTTGATATCGAGTTGAAGGTCGTCACGGAGGCGCTCTTGCATGTGCAGACAGTTGAAGTCGAAGTAAGTCGTTCGCACGATCTCCTGCACACGTTTCTTTAAGAATGGAGAAATCTTGTTTATCGGTACGCGTCCATGGTTGCCGTGGAAGACTCCTTTGAGACCATTTTTCCTGACCTTGGCGACGACACGGTAAGTTTGCCTTTCGGTGAGTTGCAGGACAGAGGCCAGTTCTAAAAGGGAAATTTCCCCTTGGAGATAAGATTGGACGCTCTCATAGCGGATTTGATCGTCAGCTGACACGAGTAGACCCTTCTTGGCCAGCCCCCCTCCCTTTTCCCTGGAAAGGGGGAGCTTAAACCACAGGACCTGACATAATCGCTTGGGAGATAACACCTGACATTTTCGGTTGGTAATTACAAAAATTAAAATATACGCGCAGCTTTTACGATCAAATGGAAGGGATTTTGAGGAGATTTTGAATGAACAAGAGTCCGTTTTGGAAAATTTCTTTGGTTTCTTCATTAACCGGAGCATTGGGCGCTTTGACTGCAACGGGCTGCGGCGCAACGGGTTCTGCGAGGGTATCTTCAACAAAAAAAGCAACCAACACAAAAAGTGGTTACATCGATACACCGAACGGTGAAGTGAAAGTTCAATACACCATCAAGGACGACTTTGCCGTCATCGGTGGCGACGTCCTTTTGCCACTGAACAAGATCCGCGAAAAATCAAATAAGACAGAGAGCAGTCTGGGCCTATTCGGCGCCGGAAAGATTTGGCCGAACGGGCGTGTTCCATACATAGTCGATGCGAACTTCTGCTGCACGGCTGAATTGAAGGAAGCGATCCAGCTGTGGGCTCCATCAGGTTTGACCTTCGTTCCAAAAACACAGGCAGACATTGATTATCTTGTGATCACCAACGAAATGCCAAACACTGGGTCCTGTGGAGTTTCATACGGGGTCGGCCGTCAGGGCGGACCACAGAAAGTAACAGCCATCCATAATCCCAGTGGCTGCGGATCAACTCTCGCAACAATGGTACATGAACTTGGACACGCCGTAGGCTTTCTGCATGAACACACACGCCCCGACCGCGACACACATCTTTTCATTCCGAAAGAACAGGCAAACGGAAGTCAGGTGGCAATTGTCAACTACGGAATGATGATCGGAGGTTTCGACGTCAACTCCGTCATGATGTATTCATCTCTTCAAATTCCCGGAATGGTCAACCGAGCAACAGGTGCTCCCATTGCAGAAATCATCAGACCGTCTGCAAATGATATTCAACGGGCAGCCAGCATTTACGGCAAATCAGGCGGACAACAACCGCCACCTCCGCCGCCGAATTCTGGAGGCAGCGGACAACCGCCTCCGTCACAGCCATCGAACGGATATTCTATGATAGCTCCAATCAACGCTTGTCAGACCGCAATTGGTGTCAACGATTCATTTCCACAACTCGGAATCAGCGCCGACAACATACCCTACTTCAGCTGCTGGGACAGAGCATTCAGCGCTGGCAAGCCGATTATCGTCTGCGGGAATTCATTCGACGCCAAATCGTGTTTCTACACCAAAAAAATACTCGTCAATGGAAGGATCACCGACGAGGCGGACGTCATCAATCAGGGGGCTGGTCAGGGGCCTGCACCGCTTCCTGAGCTGCGCAGCTACACTGCTCCAACGAACGCATGTCGCGACATATATGGTATTCAAGACTCATTTCCACGCTTGACATTTGATCCGAGTAATGAACCCGTGTTCGTCTGTAAATTCGGTATAAGCCCACCGTATCCAGTGATGGCGTGCTATCTGAACGGGTCTTCAAATCCCTGCGTTGACACCGGATTGATTGCAAACTTCTGATTGGTGATTAAGGGCCGATTTGAGAAAATGCGATCCCATGCACGATAGTCAGCGAGCATGGGATCGCATTTGCCTACTCAGATTATTCTGGCTATCTTTATTCGCAAAGCACCCGAATAAAGGTTGAATAATTTGATGTCGACCCGCCGTTTTTACAAAAAAAACTCAGGTAGCACGAAAAAGACTCACCATGCCGCAATGTCTTGGTGCGCGTTCCTGGCTTGTTTACCGTTGACCTCAATGGCCGACACGACACTGCAAATGTATGCCCCGATGCAAAACACCGAGTTCACCGCAATGCTGCCGGTCGCACCGCGTGCAGATTTTTCAGTGTCAAAAAGCATCGAGAAAGTTTTTTCGGCCGCCGCACAAATCAGCACGGATTTGCAGAGCAGACGAAGTCGGGAGGATTCAGGAATCAAGGCAAGGGAACTTCGCCTGACTGCTGAAGCGGATTCTTTTCGTTTGAGCATGGGAAAACTGCTGATTCGTCCCAACCCAAGCGCCTTCGTCGAACCGTTCAAAGACTTTCTGCAAGAGGAACCCAGCGCCGAAGGGCTGGGATATGAATGGAAATGGTCCGACGGAAAAGCATCCCTGTTCCTCGAATCAGACTTTTCGTTTGCTCTTGCACAGCAGTTTTCAGGCCTTCACGTCTCCGCACTGCACCGGATCGAATTGAACCGGCTGACAAACAACGGAGAAACCATCGCCAGCCGCGATGCTGCATTGACGCGCGCCGTTCGCACACATGACACTGAATTGCAGCTCAAAATGGCTGGCGATGATATCGAAAGCGAATCTCTGCTGCAGATACGTGCCCAAGGTGCTTCCCGACTGGTCACACCGGCCCCTGACGTATTTTCGAAACCGATCATCGGTGCACTTGACCCCAGTCTTCCCTCAAGTGTCACTGACTATCGCCTTGCCACCCAGTTGAGAAGCAGAGCGGGTCGCTCTCTGCAAACAAGCGGTTGGTACGTTTACGGGATTGCTGCCAGAAACACCCTGACATCTTACGCGGCCTCCGAGACAACTACGGCGGCCCGCAAAGCAAACAGCAGTTCCTATCTCTTCAGCTTCGCCCTGGATCTTGAGAGTCAGCCTGACAAAGACGGCCCCACAGTATTTGGACAACTCGGAATCGGAATTGAATCATCGTCGGAGAAAAAATACAGGTTTTTGGGAAGATTTGAGGACGGAGAACCTGTTTACGTCAAAGGCAAATTCATATCTTGGTTTACGACGCGTTATAGAATATAAAAGCCCGAAGACCAAGGATGCCGAGTGAGTTCATGATTCCTCACTCGGCACACCGAACACCGAGAAAACTTAACGCAACAAAGATCCGGCCAGATTTTCAGCTTCGCAACGTGCAAGCACTGCGCCTTTTTCTCCACTGATCTTTACCTTGGTTTCACCAACAACGTTGGTCAGCTGCAGGTCGGACACTCCCGCCTCCAAGCTGAAGCCAAAGGCTTTCAGAGTCAGCGTCGTACAAGCGATGGACGGCGTGATTCGCAGCGTCGAGTCGTCCGCGATCTGCAATTCAACGCGGCCTGCCGGAGCGCTTTCTGCTTTCCCCGGAGCTGTCTGAAGGAAAATCTCTTCGAGGTTCACGAAGCCGTCTTTGTCGCTGTCGAGAAATTCAATTCCGGGAAAGCCTTTGCCTTCATTGAGGCCGACCGATTTAAAGTCTTCTCCGTAGGGCGTACGACGTCCGCCGCCGCCTGCGCGCACATGGCA
>JBEDKY010000133.1:0-2869 GCA_041171905.1 Pseudomonadota bacterium | reverse complement strand
TTCTCGTTGTCATAGCGAACTCTGAGCGGAACGGACTGCACATCCAGCCGCGCGGACAAAGACTTTTCCGAGATGCTGTCAATTTCGAGAATCGCCTTCGAAAACGAAAATCCTGAGCGTGCGGAACTTCCCGAATTTGTCGCGCTCTTTGCCACAGGCTCGCCAATTGCGAGATCTTGCATGAAGAGCCGGCTTCCGGAACACCATCCCTGCTGGCAATAAAAAGCGGCCTGCACATCTGCAGCCGACAAGTAAGGATGTTGCAGACGGTTGACCCGCAAGCGGATGTCAAAGTTTGACTTCAGCAAGTTTCTCGTCGTTCCGCGCAATTTCAATTGCGGTACCTGCAGATTCCCGCGTGTATGCTCGGCAAGCTCCCTGCCTTTCTTGCCAAAGGCTCGCAAAACGTATGAAAGCTCACCATCAATGCTGCCATCAATCTCCAGCCTGTCGTTGCGAAATCCGAGATAAAAATTCTTTGCCGAGACACTGGGACTTTGTTCGTCCACATCCAGCCAGCCCTCTACGTTGCGCGCCCTCAGACCAGCTGCATCAATTGAGATTTCCCCGCCGATACGCGGAACGTTGAGGTCAAAAACACTTGCCTCATTAATCTGTGTGTCTGCGGTGAATTTCACAGGTGAGCTGGGAGATGAGAAAATTGCGGCCTGCATATTCAGCTCGCCGGCGATATCCTCCTTAACGAAGTAAGAGATCATCTCTGCAGGACCACGGCGCATGTGAAAGCGAAAGTCATTTAGAGACTTTTTATAGTCAATCAACCCCTTTCCAAGGTCTATCTCGCTCAACTTTTCCTCATCTGGCATTCCGCAAAGCGCACTCGAGCGCGCAAAAGACATATGATTTGCATCGCTGTCAATTCTGAGATTGACAAGACACTCCGGCAACGGGCGCGGGTTTGGTTCAAAACTCGGCACCTTCATGCGCGTCGCATCCACGGCTCCAGAAATGACCAAAGTGAATTTCTTTCCCTCACCCGCTTTCAGCAGTCCGCCGACGAGCAACTCGTTCGTATTCATGTCAAAATGAACCGCATCGGTCGGTACATCTATTCCGGCCATCAACTCGGCAAAGGGAAAGTTCTTGATTCTCGCAGTGTTCATATAGGGCATCGTTTCGCTCAACGAAAACTCGCCGAACGATTCTATCTCCGCTCCCGACGGAGTTCTGATTTGCGCATTCTTGTAGACAATCTTGTTTGATGAATATTGCACATCGGCACGACCCGAATAGACGTCGTAACCCGAAAGATGCAGACCCTCCCACGACACTTGTCCATGGACACTCGGAAGGAGTCTTTGCAACTGACTGTCGGCGACCGCAGAACCTTCAGGGTTCAGGAAGACATTAGTCTTAAATCGTCCTCTTCCCTGCATGTCGACTGTATTGAACCAAGCCGTTGCATCCGCTCCGCCTTCCACCTTTAGATTATAATTTTCAATCAGGATGCTTTCCCCAAATCGGACCTGACCCGAAATCTGCCAGTCACCCAAATTACTTCTGACATCGGCCCGACCCAGCCGCGCTGTACCATCCGAGTTTATCTCTACATTGAAGTCGGCAGCCGTGACTTGAAGTGTGTTTTTGCAAGGAGTGTCTTCGGACAAACACACCTGTGACTGTCCGGCTTCTGTCAGCAATGTGAGACTGTCACCCGAATACGATGTGGAGAATTTTGCAAACACCCTTTGCAGTCTCGCATCCACAACCCGCGTCGAATTTTTCTCCTTGAGGATGCGACCATTCTTCAACTCAAGCTGCCTGCCGACGTAATCTTTTGCAATCCTGAAAATGTCTGAAAACCCACTTTTGCGTTTCTGTCCGCTGTCGACCTGTTGCGAAAATTTTTCGAAGACGTCGACATCCAGCTGCCAGTCCTCAAGGCTGACGAATTTGACCGCTGGTATCCAATTCGGTCCGAGCCTCCACGGGTCAAAGGCGACGACAAAACTGCCGATTGCGGCATACTCCTTTTGAACGTCTCCCGCCTGCGAGAGTTTTATCTGCGATACGGTCAGTTTCGTCTCGAGAAAGTTCAGAGAAATAGGCCCGATGAGAACTTCGAGTCCCGCCTTCTCAAGCGTGGCATTCGCCTGCCTGCGAAACCAATCATGAACGAAAGGGTTGTTGAGAATTAAATATGCGATTGCATTTGCTGAAATAAAAACTGCAACAAAAAGAAAAATAAGACGTCTGATTATGACCCACAGCCGGTCCATGATCATTCTTCCCTCTGAGCTTTTCGCTGCATGAACAGCCGGTCAAAAAGCTCCTCGGCTCCGGATTGGTCGTCCTTTTCCTTTATAATGCGATAGAGAATAATGAGTGCGTTCGCCCTTTCATGGTCTTCCAGCAGACGCATTGTAAACAACAAGTTGACGTAAGCCACCAGCCCGGCAAAATTCGGACTGAATCCAGCCGAGAGCTTCAGCAGTTCCAGATCATAGGAGCCCTGTTTCAAAAATTGACCGAAGACATTAACGGTGTTGGACGGCTGAACGGCAACGGCATCCACTTCCGGCTGCTTCGGAATAAAATCAACCACAGGCGGCGCTTCCGCAGGTTTCGCCTGAGAAGGCTGTTCGGCAGAAAAATCAACGGACACATCGGCCGACTGTAATTCCTCGGGCAGCAGCCAGTCGATTTCCGTCGGAGCAGCTTGGAAAGACGGCGCGATATTGTTTGAATCTCCGCTCTTGGGTGAACCCTCAGCTGCTTCGTAGAAAGGAGCAAATGAGGTGGCAATGGTTTTGCGGGTTTGCGTCGATCCACCCGACATTTCGAGCGGAGCAGGGCTGACTGCACTGGCGTTCGTCAAGGTGGCGAGCAATTCGCCCACGCGCTGCTC
>JBEDKY010000132.1:0-10753 GCA_041171905.1 Pseudomonadota bacterium | reverse complement strand
GAATGGGCTCATCCGCAAACTGGAAAATCTTTACGTCTACGCCGGCCTGCGCAACGCAGAGGATGTCGGCGACGCACGATCGAGTGAGGCGATTGCAAAGATTGCTCAAATCAATGCGGTCTTGATGGCTCAGTGGTCCTTGTTGAATCCCGAACTGCTGGCTATCAAATCACTGCACCTTTGGTGCGATGAACAGCCGCTTATCGAATTCCGCTATGAACTCCGCGAACTCATCCGCTCGCAAAAGCACGTTCTCAGCGAACGCGAGGAATCCATCCTGACTCAGCTCTCAACGCCGCTTGGACAATTTGCCGACGTCCATTCCAAGTGGAACAATGTCGACCTCAAGTTTCCTGCTGCCAAAGACTCAACCGGAAAAGAACATCTAGTCTCGAACGGGCGGTTCGGTGTCCTGCTTGCATCCGGCGACCGAACTCTGCGCAAAAACACCTTCGAATCGCTCTACAATGAGATGGTCAAATCGCGTCATCATATCGCAGCAAATTTTTTCGGACGACTGCTGACCGGCTCCACAACCGCCAAAATCCGCGGATTCGCGGGATTCCTCGAGTCACAGCTTTTTCCAGACGACATTCCAACTGAAATTTACGACGGTCTCGTCGCAACCGTGCGCAAAAATCTCAAGTCGCTCCACCGCAGCGTGGCACTGCGCAAAAAGGTGCTGGGCATCGACAAAGTTCATCTTTACGACCGCTATGTTTCGCTGGCCGGCGGCAAGGAAGAAACAAAAATCAGTTACAACGAAGCATGTGAACTCATTCTCAAGAGCGTGGCACCCTTGGGTGCGGAGTACGTCGAAACTGCGCGCAAAGGACTCACCGAGCATCGCTGGGTCGATTGGGCTGAAAATGAAGGCAAGCGTTCGGGTGCATTTTCATGGGGAACCTTCGATTCCAATCCGGTGATGTTGCTCACGTGGACAGGCAGCCTCAACGATTTATTCACTCTGGCTCACGAGCTCGGGCATTCGATGCACAGCTGGCTTGCCAACCACACTCAACCCTACCATCTTGCCGGCTACACGATTTTTGTCGCCGAAGTGGCGAGTACGCTGAATGAGGTGCTGCTCTCCGACTACATTCTCACCCACATGCCCGACACACCGCTGGCGCGCGACTGTCTATCACACTGGCTGCAAGGGTTTGAAGGAACTGTGTTGCGCCAAACACTGTTCGCCACCTTTGAACGTGACGCGAGCCGGCAGGTGGATGCGGGCGAGGCGATGACCGCCGATTCATTTGACTCTCTTTATTCGCAGCTGGTCAAAGAATGGTACGGAACCGATGCAGGTTTCGAGCAGGTCAACGCCTCCGAATGGATGCGCATTCCGCACTTCTACTCAACCTTTTACGTCTACAAGTATGCGACGAGTTATTGCGCGTCACTCGCCCTTTTTGAAGAACTCAAGCGTGATGTCGGCAAAGGTGATGCCCGCAACAAAGTTCTCGGACTGCTGAAGGCCGGCGGATCAAAATCACCGCTGGATATCCTGCTCGATGCGGGAGTCGATTTCCGAACTCCAGCACCGGTTGAAAAGGCTTTCCTTGCCTACGAACGCTTTCTTGAACGTGCGGAATCGGCATTCCTTAAAAAATAGCGAATATGGTAGACTCTGTGCAGTGGAAGTTGCTTCACAGAGGTCTGCCGCATGTCATCCGCTCACCGGTCTTTTTCTGAATATATAGTCATCGGCACACTGCTCGCCTGCGTAGCGGGTGTTGTTAATGCTGTTGGCTTCGTCGCGTTCGGCGGATTTGTGACCCATGTTTCCGGCAATGCAACCCGCGCGGCAGTTGAGTATTCAGAGGCTCATTTCCTCATTGCCGGCGTTTTTCTGGTCGGCATTTTCTTTTTCATTGCAGGTGCCGTGACCACGACCATCCTGTTGCGCGGGCATACAATTGAATCTGCCAAAGTCAGCTATGCAGTTCCTGTCTATGTGGAGGCCGCGCTCATTGCCGGCGTGGCATGGGTCGGCTCTTCACACGTCAGCATGGGCGAATCCCTTGAAATTGCGCGCATACGAGATGCTTGGTACCTAAACGCTCTGACCTTTGCCATGGGAATGCAAAATGCCATCATCCGGCCGGCGTCAGGCACCATCATCCGCACAACACACGTCACTGGAATCGTCACCGACATTGGAATCGCCATCGGAACAGTGGCCAGTCGGGCGGGAGCCGAGTTCCTGCAAAATCCAAAAGGATTCCTGAGGCGGCCGGAAGGGCTGACAACGTGGCAGGATATCCGGATACGCATGGGCTCAACATTCAAAAGATTCCACCTTGAGCGTTTTTTTCTTCACATCGCTCTTCTTTTGTCGTTTCTTGCGGGTGCGGTGGTCGGTACTTTCGGGTATCTTCGGATCGGATTCCGCGTACTCTCGGGCCCGCTCTTCATATTGATCCTGCTGGCCACCCTCGAATTGCGCGACTGGAAGAAAAGGACCTCATTGCATGGACACGAGCTACAAGAGCCGCGTTGAACAAAGCGCCGCATTTCTTAAAAAATGGGACTCGCACGTCCCCGATTTGTGCATCGTGCTTGGCTCCGGACTCGGCAACGCCATTCCCGACATCGATTCGATGCCCTGTTTGAAGTTTTCGCAGATTCCCGGCTTTGCCGCCAGTGAAGTGGTTGGCCACGCAAGCGAATTGCGCGTCGGAGAAGTTGCTGTTCCGAATTCAAATGCAAAACGAAAGATCGCCTTTCTACGGGGGCGCAATCACGCCTACGAAGGCTTCACAGTCGGTGATGTGGCACACAATGTCCGTGCGATGATCGCATGGGGAGTCAAGGGCATCGTGCTGACCAATGCAGCCGGATGTCTTGATACATCGTGGAAGCTTGGCGACTTTATGTTGATTGACGATCACATCAACCTGTCGGGTCTGAATCCACTCGCTGGAACCGCCGGCAATGGCTTTGGTCAACGTTTTTGCGACATGACCCGCTGCTACGACGCGGAATGGGGACAGGCATTCAAGGCGCGTGCCAAGTCACTCGGCTTACAATTGCGCACTGGTGTTTATGCTGGGGTGCTTGGGCCGTCCTATGAGACGCCTGCTGAAATCCGTATGTTGCGTACCCTTGGTGCGCAGGCTGTCGGAATGAGCACAGTGGTTGAGGCTATCGCCGCACGGCAGATGGGTGCGAAACTGGTTGGACTCAGTTGCATGACCAATTACGGCGCCGGACTGAGCGGACCCGCAGACAGGCTCGATCACTCTGACGTTGTGCAAATGGGCTCTTCTGTGGCAAAAACAATGGCAGACCTCGTTCTCAGCACCGCCGCGACACTTTCGTTTGGAGAGTCACCAGCATGAAAATTAATGTTGCCGGACAGGACCGAGACGTCCGCGTTTTATTTTCCGAAGAGCAAATCCGCACGCGGGTGAGTTCAATTGCCACCGAAATCAATGCACAACCAACACCCGACAACTCTGCGCTGGTCGTGCTGGTGGTGTTGCACGGTGCGCTTTTATTTGCAGCCGACCTCGTCCGCCATCTGACGATGGCAACCGAAATAGAATCCGTGCGCATCCGCAGTTATCATGGCACACAATCCACCGGCAAAATTGAATTGCTCTCTGAACTTCCGCAGCGTCTGCGTGGAAGACATATTCTGGTGGTGGAAGACATCATCGACAGCGGGCGCAGCATCGCCTTTCTTCGCGAAAAACTCTCTGAGCTCGGCGTCGCCTCGATGCGTGTGGCAGCTCTACTCGACAAGCCGGATGCTCACGAAACCGAAATTCAAGCCGACTACGTCGGATTCAAAATCGGCCGCAACTTCGTGATCGGTTATGGTTTGGATCTTGATGGTCACTACCGCAATCTGCCTTACGTCGCCGAGGTTTTGGGGTGTTGAAAACCCGAATCAGAGTTGCACTCCTTGCAATCTCTTCGACTGCCCCGCAGGCGCTCGCGCTTGAGTTCGGCGGCGGCGGTGGCATCGTCACGCAGGGAGACGATCGAATTTCGCCGGCCCTTCAGGGTTGGATAAAGGCCGGACGATTTCTTCTTTCGTCCACATTTATGGGCGAAAAGAACTCGGCATTTGCACAGCAAATTGCCTTCTCGCACATGAGCTACAATGCAAACCTCGGAAAAAGTAAAACCATAGCTGCGAGTCTGGGAGTTGGCGGCATGGTGGCACAAACTTCTGTTCTAAAATTCGATGAAACCGGAAACAGCAGAAAAAAAGTCACCGCCAGCGCAGGCTTGGCACTCGGACTCAATTGGACTCCTCAGCTCAGTCGGCGCATGCGTTTTCGCGTGAGCTGGGATTCACTCTTTATTCCACCAGGGATCAGCGTCCTGTACATCACCTACGGACACATGCAGAGTGTGACCGCCGGACTGGGGTGGGATCTGTAAATGAAACTTTTTCGAGTGCTGACGGTTCTACTCGTGATCTTTTTGCCGGCGCGCGCGTCGGCATACCGATTAGGCGTTTCGGGTGGCAGTGTCGGGCTGAGCAACGGTCATCCGAACGCAGCTGATTTCAGCTCTATCAACAATTATAAAGCGCATCTGACCCTTGCCGACGTCGACATCAGTGTCGCCACCACTCAGGCGCTTGTGGGGCGTATGTTTGAATTCAAATCGGGTGCCTTTGTTATTCCTGCGGCCGGACTCGTACTCGACGGCAACGGCTCCGGACCAGGACTCAGCGCCACCTTTGGCTGGACTGCATTTTGCTGGGGTATCTGTCTCTACTTTGAATTACAGAACATGCTCGGAGCGGGCCCCAACCGCCACCTTGTCAGCGGCAGTGCGGCCCGCGTCGGAATTGATTATTCGAGCGATTGAACGCTCCTTTTCTCATTCTTACTCGAACAAACCCAGCAAAGACGCAAGTTCAATGACACGCGGAAGATGCTTCTCGCTTGTTTCGCGCAGCACGTCGCCACCGTTGACAGTCAGTGCCACGAGGTCGCTGTACAAAGCCGCGTCTGCCCCTGACTGTGCCGACTGAATAATCTTTCGCAACGTATCGGGAGTCACTCCGGCGTCTGCGGCAAGTACATCCAGCTTCACCCGCGAAACGAAGCGTTTGTAGGCTGCAACATTTGGCTCTTCATCGGTGATCTCTGCCCCTGTGGCAGCAATCGCCGCCTGAATTGTCTTGTTGTCTTTCTCAAGCCGGTCGGTAAATTTGTCGGGTGCAACGTAGATGCGCTCAACTTTTTCGACCTGTTCCTTGCTGAACCCGTTCGCTCCCTGATTGGCTTTGACATACGGCGCCACCGCGTCGCGCTTGTCGATGAGACCGCGTGAGTGACACGACAGACAACTGAGTGGCTGGGTCACGATCTTTTGTCCTGAATCGGAAGTTGCAAACACAGCGCGGCTTGTTTTGAAAGCTTCGTCGCTGGGTATCTTGAAATCTGTGATAAAAGCATTGACCGCGACGGTCGCGAAACCCTGCAGTCCGTTGGGACGCATGAATTGGTATTCAAACCCGTGAAAGTCGAACGCCTTATCAGCTTCACGAACATCCTTGCCGTTTTTAACACTGTCGCACGCCAACGCATTGGGTGGCAATTGTTTTGCAGTGCCATCGGCATTCCAGAAAGAATCGTATATCGCTCGGTCAGCGGCGCTGAGCCGTGACGGATCCGCTTTGCGCGTGGGGCGGAGGAAGTCAAAGTTGATGGGGGTCTGAGTCCAATACTTCCGAGCCCAGTCAAACAGGATACCACCGCTGCCATCTTTGAAGACGTCGTTGGGATTAGTGAACATATTTAAACACTCATATCCCAGAACAGTCGGATCACCGTTGTCAAACAACATCGGACCGAACGGATATTTCAGCGCGTGTTGGTACTTGTTGACTCCCTCGTCGGCCTTCTCAAATTCGTAGGAACGCCACAAAGCTTTGTCGCTGAATTGCTGAGTCTCAATGCGCTCGAGAATGCGGTGGTTCTGGCTCACGCCCGAGTCAGTGAACCCTGAGCGCATGATGATTGGGCTGAGTCTGATTCCGCTCGAAGGATCGGGAGCGTTGTCGCGCATCAATGCACCCTCATCGTCGATGCCAAGTGCAATATCTAAAACTCCCGTATCAGCGGGAATTCCCGCCAGATGATAATAAACACGCTGTTTGTAGTTGCCAAGAACCTGAAAGATGAACCAGTCGCCACGAATGAGTGGCAGTGGAGTGTGTTCTTGTGAATAGGAAATCTGGTTGCCTGCGGAATTGACCGACTGCCGTGGATTCTTCAAAGTCACCACGGGTGGCAGCGGCTTGTCTGCCGACCTTCCCTTCGTACCGTTTTTGTTGACGATCCCAAATGCGTAGCTTCCGGCACCTCCACCTGCAACGTTGATGTTGGGAAGAGTGACGAAATCCTCGGTCTCGTTTTGCAGAATCGTTTGCTGACTTCCGGCACCCGTAATGTACTCCTGAAGCACTGAGTCCAGCGCTCCACCAGTCAGCGGGTTTGGATTGTTCAACGTCATCACGCTCTTCATCCATTGCAAGTTGCCGTCGCACTGGTAGGGCCTGACCGGTTTGCTTTTGTCGCACACCGCAGACATCGTGTATTCCGGCGGCACCACCTGAAAGTTGGCAACGAAGAATGCATCCTCAGCGGCTGTGTCACGGGCCGGTCTGCGCGATTCAAAAACTTCCTTCCAGCGACCAATGCGCACAGCTGGATTCTCTGGAGGATTCAGACCAAAAGGAACGTGCAGATCATATTCCGACAAATCGACTCTAAACAACAAGCCTTTGCCGTCGATCGCGACTGGTTTTTCGATGCGGTTTCTCGTCGAGAGCATGTTCAGGAGTTTTGATAGAGCTTCTCGGTGACGCTGAATTTCGCCTTCAGAAACTCCTGAATTCCAGAGATTAACGAAGTGAATGTAGCGCAAATCCTTGCGGTTCTGCTGCCGGTCAAAATCCTCCCGGATAGTGCGGAAGACATCCGCCATCTTGACTCTTTCGCGGCTCGCAGATGCTGCGTTACCCTCGGCAACGATCCATTTGCGCACGGTTTCAATTTGAGCTTTGCTCAACAATCCTTTCGGAGGCATCGGCTGGTTGGCTGCATTCATTCGCGTAAACAGCAGGCTCTTCTCTGGTTCACCAACCTTCACGTACTTGCTGTCCGCGCGGGTGAGAATATCAAAATTCAAAACATCACCGAATCCGCCCTGCCGGTTTCCTCCAGCATGACACGCCGCACATTCGCTTGTGAAAATATTGACTATATCTTTGCGCAACGCCTGAACATCCAACTGCGAGGCATCGGCGGCACAGAGCGCGGTTGAATTGCCCTGTACACACGCCTGAGGCTTCACTTGGACAGTCGAGTCGCCAATGTTTTTGCCAGAACGACAAGAGGTCTGGCTATGGATGACAAACACACATCCCAAAACCGTGAGAAGAACACTTTTTGCCAACATTTCAACACCCCTGGCTTTACGGGGCCATCATCGGCAAAATCACACAATTCCTTTACCCGATGAAAAAAAGTTTAGCTTTTTTAGCATTCTCGGTCATTTGGGAGAGTTATATTATGATTTTCAACTTCACGCTGCGGCGAATCAAAGTCTGCATTGAAGAAGCTCTCTGTAGAAGCCTTCCACCTTTCGTGCATAATCCGAGGCTGTAGAAGAGCCATTGTAATAATAGGCGAGCTGGTAAAGAGAATCTGAGTAGGCGATCTTTTCGGAAACCACCCGGACAGAGTACTTGAGATTCGTCAGAATGTTGAAAGTGATTCCATCCCAGCGTGAATCGCTGTCCGACAACACACGGCCATTTTCATCGATGGCTGTAATGATTTGTGCCAGACCTATGCCATTGCAGACACCAGATCTGCAGGAATCCTTGACCGAACCCAAAAGCGTTTCCTGCTCAGTTTTCGCCATCAATGCACGCACAGGATCGATTCCGCGTGCAGATGCCCAAGCACGGAACCGGACTGCGGCATTTTCATCAGATTCAACAATTGTTTTTCTGAAGCAGTGTTGCAGCGCCCGCGCCTTTTCACACAGCGAACGGTTTTTCTGCACGCCGCTGCCAATCAACGTCTGGCTCTGTGGCCGGTCGCCTTCAATTGAAATTCCACGATATGCGTCGAAAGTTGTGTAGTCCGTGGTTCCCGGGCGTTCTTCCCATGAGTGCTGGCAGAGGGATGAACCGACACCGCCCGACGAACCGCCCTGCGCCTGTCCACCACCAAGTGTGATGTGTTCCGAGTAAACGTATCCACCCCGAAATGCGCAATCAAACTCAGTGTTGGTGACTTCAAAATAATAATGTTTTCCGCTCAAGCGGGCCGCACCGGAGTAAGTATATTTTTTGCCGGTTTTGAGATTGCAAAAATCCAGATCCAATTCGGAGACATTTTTTGGTTCAGCCTTAAAGTAACTTTTTATTCCCTGTTTCAGAACAAAGTACGCGGGCTCAGAGGCGATTTCCTGCTCCGCCGCTGCGCGTGGTCGTTGAGGATTCACGACGCTTCTCAAGAAACCACCGCTCTCGCAGGAGCTCAGACACAGGCTGCTCAGCGCCAAGGCTGCAAAGAGATAGCGAATCTTCTTCATTGAAATCCCCACACCCCTGCTGTTGCATCGCCTTTGTTCGCAATTGCTTCTATATGAGTCTTTGCCGTTTCGGCGCCAACTCAACAGTGGGAAGAGCAAGAAAAGTGCCTTCGGAGCGTGAGGATTTGACTGAGAATTGCTGAGTTCGAAGTGTATAAAGAGTGGTCATTGAAAAGATTGTCAACAAAACCGAGCCACGCCATCTGCAGACTCGGCCAGCGGCCAACCAACATTGCGGGGAATCAAGTTCTCGTCGTCAACCACTCCCTGCGCCGAGCCAATGCCACAGTGCGCGGGGGGAGTTTCAATTCGCTTTGCCGTTTGCTGGCCAGCTGTCCGCAGGCTGCACTGACATCCTGACCGCGCGAGTAACGGACAGGAGCGGGGATCGACCTGTCTGTGAGGTACTTTTGAAACTCACGCATACGCTCTGGGTCAGTGGCCACCATCTCTGAGCCTGGGTGGGGATTCATCGGAATCAAATTCACCTTGGCCTTGAGGCCGTGCAGAAACTTCACAAGCTTCTTGGCATGGGGAATGGAATCGTTCACACCGTTGATCATCACGTACTCAAACGTAATGCCATGGCGAGTCTGGACCGGATAGCGGAGTAGTGTTTCCTTGAGTTCCGCAAGCGGATATTTTTTGTTCACGGGCATCATCGAGGAACGCTGTTCTTCGTCGGCAGAGTGCAGAGAAATGGCAAGGCTTACGGGCACACGCCGTCCAAGCTCCTCAATCGCAGGTACGAGGCCGCTTGTTGATACCGTGACGCGGTGTTTGGACAACGCAAAGTAACGTTCGTCGAGCATCACCTCACATGCACCGACAACTTCGTC
The DNA here is from genome assembly GCA_041171905.1 of Pseudomonadota bacterium. Lineage (GTDB taxonomy): Bacteria > Bdellovibrionota_B > Oligoflexia > Silvanigrellales > Silvanigrellaceae > RFOM01. The sequence goes on along the minus strand of JBEDKY010000132.1, from coordinate 1,331 downwards.
GAAATTGTCGAGAGGTTCGCCCATGCCCATAAAAACAATGTTGGTCACCCGGCGCTCGTCGCCGCGTTCAATCAATCTGCGGTTGGCGATGATGATCTGTGCAAGGATTTCTCCACGGGTGAGATTTCGGCTGAGGCCCATTTTTCCCGTCTGGCAGAAGGTGCATGCCATTCTGCAACCCACCTGACTGCTGACACACAAGGTCACGCGATTTTCAGAGGGCATCAGCACACATTCAGTGAACAAACCATCGTGTGTTTTAAGAAGTATTTTTTCAGACTCGTCATCGGACTTCAGCAGTGTGTCGATTCCCGGCAGGCTCCAGTCGAAATCTTCGAGGAGTCGCGCGCGGAGCGGGAGCGAGATATTCGAAAACTGATCTGGGTTGAGGCAGTTCTTGCGGGTCATCCATTCGATGATCTGCGATCCAAGGAATGGTTTGGCGCCTTGTGCGACGCACCACTCTTTCCAAGCCGTTTCCGACAGGTCCAGCGCATATGGTCGTTTCATCGGGCTCACCCTCCTACCGTCCTACTCTCTCGAGGAAAGTACGCACCTGCGCAACAAAATTCTCGGGGTCCTCGATGAGCAGCAGATGCCCCATGTCGGCGAAGGAGAAAAGCTTCGCATGTGGGATAAGCTTCTGGATTTCTGAACTATTTTCAGCAGGGATGACTTCATCGTGGGTTCCAGTCAAAACCAGCGTCGGACAAGTCACCTGTGCAGCCAAAGCGGTGCCGTCAAAGCCAACAGTGGCGTTGTACTGCGCTTTTGCTCGCCCCTGAGCACTCTCGACGGTGTGCGACTTGAGCATATTCTTCACCATGATATCGATCAGCATCGGCGAGGCTGCCCTGAATTTGGGCCCAAAATAGCGGCTCATCCGCCGGTGCATGACTGCGGCATCCTGAGGCCAGGGTTCGAAGGGTTTGCGCCTTGCCTCCTCGCCGTTGACCCCTTCTGGCCAGACACGTGCCTGACCGCCCGCAGTTGTGCTCACAAGCGTGAGTGAATTTACCCGCGCGTCCTGCGCTGCCCAAGTTTGTGCTATCATGCCCCCCATGCTGATGCCGAGCGCATGGTATCCCCGTAACTGCAAAGCCGCAGCAAAACCCTGCGCAACAAAAGCAGCATCAAGGGCCATGTTCTGGACCGTGAGGTCGCCAATTCCTCCCTCGGTTTCGCCTGCTCCGCGATTGTCCAAGGCAACGGTTGCCAAGTGAGGCATCTGCGCATGAATGCGTTTTCTGAAGGCTCGGAAATCGGCGCGCGGCCGTGCAAAACCGTTGATGAGGATAAGAAGTTGGTCTGCCGGAGCATCGCTCACAGGT
>JBEDKY010000131.1:0-5101 GCA_041171905.1 Pseudomonadota bacterium | reverse complement strand
GTGTTATGCTTAACACTTCAATGTCGAGCAAACGCATCATGGCCAGATTTTCAGGGCGTGTGACCTTGCCGAAGCTGACAATCGGCGTCGACACCTTATTGCGCCCAAGGATAGTGCGGAGCGCGAGCGCCGACGCTAGCCCATCGGGATCCGGATCCGGTTGGACGAGCAAGGCGATACGGTCGCCCTCGCCGAGCACATGGCGGACTTCCTTCACAAGGTGAGTTGTCTGGATATGCCGCAACTCGGCACCCACCGGTCTGCTCAGCAGCTCTGCCCAGGTCAGAATGAGTTCACGTCCGCCGGCCAGTTGGCGCGGACTCTCTTCAGGATGGCCGTGCTTGAGCGAGAGGATGATCGCCTCGGGAAGGTCATCGAGAATATGCCGGCGCGCCATCCGGTGTTCATCAGCATCACGAAAGGCGAGCACAACGCAAATCGGGTCGTAAGTCGACCATTGCTTGTAGAAGTTTGTCTTACCCAGCTCGCCTTTGGCTATTAAGTCTTCGCCGCCGATCGCTTCACAGGCTTCAATCAGCTCGTCCTGCAATGTTGAGGCTTTTGAAGGGCACCATACGCGCACATCCATTCCGCGAGGCTGCAGGTGAACCAAGGTCGACACCAATTCGGAGTCATCGGTCAGCACGAGAAAAAGACCAGACTTTGCGTCCATGTTCATTTCGCCCTTTATTCACAATAAGCGGAGCACTTCAAAGTTTATCACAAACCTGTTGAACCCGACAGTCTCCTGAGGTAGCACACCGCCTTCGGGCGGCTCCCGCGATAACTCGCGGTATTAACAATTTATTCTGTGGAATCAAAGAGATGTCACAAATCCTCGGTTTCAACAACCTGACAAAAGCGCTGAGCTTCAACCTGTACGATTTTGCAGTGGCGACCAACGAGGAAGAAAGAGCCTCGTATATCCGGTATATTGATGAACGCTACAGCGCAAAACAAATCGAGGCCATGCTCATTCGGATTGCAGAAATCATGGATGCCACCGTGCTGAATGTTTCCAGCAAGGATTTTGACCCGTGGGGAGCCAGTGTTGTTCTTCTGATGAGCGATGCGAAGGCAGGCGAGCATGCAAACCTGATGGCGCAAAGCACGGTCAACATCCATCTGGATAAGAGCCACATCTGTGCGCACACTTACCCTGACAGCCTCGACCCCAACGGAATCTGTTCATTCCGGGTTGATATCGATATCGCCACCTGCGGCAGCATCAGTCCGTTGTATGCGCTCGACTTCATGTTCAAGGCGTTCGAGAGTGACGTCGTTGTCTGCGATTACGTCGTACGCGGATTCACGCGAGCAAAGGACGGCGGCAAGCTTTACATGGACCACGACATCAATTCGATTCGTGACTTCATTTCACCAAACATCCTCAAGCAATACTCGACAGCGGATGATAATAACGCCGCAAACGTCACCTATCAGACGAAATTCGTCCGCAGCGAGCTCGACGAGACGAGCTATTTCCGCAATCCCTTTCAGGTTCCCGCAGAAGTCCGCGCGCAGAAAATGGCGCTGATCCGCAAGGAAATGGAAGCAATCTTCTCATCAAAACAATAATAAATCCGCCGCACGAAGAACATGCGGCGGATATTTTTTTCCTGACGGATGCGGTGCACTCGCACCGCATTTTTTATATCTCAGCGCAATTTCCGATGAATTTTTTACTGATATAGCCTCGCCCTGTTTGATAAAAATCAGTGCGAGGAATCAGGCCGAAAACACGCACAGGATCGTTCAATCGATAAAACGCAGAGATGTTGTCGCCGGTTGCCGGCAGTGTTCTGTGCACCGGAGCGACACCGCTGGACGGATCGACCGCAATTGCTTTGCATATCAATGAAGGACCAACGGGCTGCGGAATTGGGGTCGGAGTCGGAAGCGGTGCAGCCGTCGGAACCGGATTCGGCACGGGAGTGACAACGGGTGGCAGCGGTTGTCCGCCGGAGTTTCCGACCTGTGGATCCGTGCGCCACTCGCCAACCACAACCCGCATGTCCAGTTCACGGACACCCTGACCGACGGTCTGTTTACTGAAATTGGACTCCATCGCCCGAACACGTTTCTTGAAGTCAGACAGTTGCGGAAATGTGTCTAATGCCGTGTCGAATATTTCTTTAATTTTTGCGTTCGGATTTCTTAGACATCCACCGGAAACCCTTCTGTCGTCGGGATTGGGCAAACGGAGAATGTCTTCAGCTGAATTGCCATGCAATCCGTACGGACCGTGAAACCAGAAAACATATCGACCCAATGGGTTGCGCGCTCCGCAAGCTCCATAAACATCAGGATTGTTGTTGAATATCTTCCAACGTTCTTCTTCTGTCTGCGCAACGCGGCCGGTTGCGGGATTAATTGGATCGCGCGGACGCCAGACGGGACAATGTTCAAAATCTTCAACTCCGAAGATCCCGTGCGGAGTGTATTTGGGCTCACCGCCATGATAGGCACCAGTCACGTCGGCAGACGCAATGTTCCACTGCTGCAGTGCAATTCCACCCTTGTAAAGAGTCGCTCGATTGGTCTTCAGGTTGACGCGAATCGCCATCGTCGACTTAAGTGCTTTGTCAATCTCGGCCTCCGACATCCCGCTCGAAGCCAACCACTGTGGCGTTGAATCAGTCTCTTCGGTCGCGCGCCCGCATGCAACAACCGCCGCGGCCGTCACCAATGCGGAGGACAAAAGCAGCCTCAACCGTCGCGTAAGCAAGTGGAGTTCAGACGACATAAATAAATCCTCCGGAATAAGAATCCGAAAACAGATTCACCGTCACCCCCAAGCAATCGCTATACCACAAAAATAACTGACTTTTCATTTACTTAAACAAAAAGAAAATGTCCACCAACTTGACACGACTGCCAAATCATTCATCAAGCGACCACAGAATGATCAGTTGACCATCACAGCTCTTTGGTTTTTTCTCTCAAATGGACTGAGCTTTTTTGGTCGAGGCTATCATCAACTTGTTCTCTTCCACACCAAGACGGGTGTTCAGATGAAGGTTTTGCTTCTCATAGCTGCCATCATTTTTACTCTGGGTTCATTTTTGAACTCGCAGAACGTTCACTCCTCGGTCGGCGCACCGCACGATCTTTGGACCACCAAAAACTTCGGAGAAAGCGACCTGCCCTGCGGAATCCCCACGACACCTGCGAAGTTTAGCATCGAGGACAAACGGACAGCTGAAAACGCATATATGCTTATGGCTGCTAACCATCTCGCATACCGGTTCTGGCCCGGGCGACGCGAGCGGATTCTGCGGCAGTGGGGATTCACGAACTTTGAATTTTTCGACAATTCGCGCACCAGTACCAATGGATTGTGGGCCGAACACAAAGACTTCGTCCTGCTCGTCTTCCGCGGCACTCAGGAACCAACTGATTTTTTCACAGATGCCAACGTAACACTCGATCCGCCACCCTCGGAATGGAATATCGAAGGTCGACTTCACCGTGGTTTTCTGGACGCTGCAAAGTCGGTAGATGCCCAGGTTTCAAAAGCCGCGAACATTGCTCTTACGAGCAAAAAACCGCTGATACTTTCGGGCCACAGCCTTGGCGGAGCACTTGCATTAATTTCAGCTGTGCATTTGGAAAGACAAAAGACACCCGTACACAGCATCTGGGCTTTTGGTGCACCCAAGGTAGGTGATCCGGCAGCGATGCGAGCGATGAATCAAATTCTCAGCGGACGACTTCATCAACTCAATCAGCCAACCGACCCGATTCCGCTTCTGCCGTTCACAAGCGAGGAACAACCTGTGCTGAATCAACTCGCGCAAACCTACGGTCAATATGTGCCACTCTTTGAAACACTCGCTGCGAATGCTGCATACAATTCGGCGGCCGGTGCAACACAACAGCAAAAGCTGGTCACACGCACATCACTGTCCGATTTTGCGCGTGGCTTTTGGAAGCATCTGCCGCGCTCATACGTTTGCGATTTGGGCAACCGAACACTGGCAGTCGAGTAAAGAAATCTTAAATCTTTCGAGCTGACAATCGATCGCACATGGAAAAACCCGCCCTCCGAGGAAAAGCGGGTTTTTTCATGTGCGACTCAGAGCAAGTATCAGCGCAGGCCGAGAGTGTTACCGTAGATGAAAATGCTGACCGTGTTTTCCGCACCGCAGCCATAGTACGCTGGATTGACGTAAGTCTGCGTCCAGATCGGCTGCCCGTAGGGGCCGGAGAGCTGACGCGTGTTCAACTGCACGAGCGTTGGTCCGTTTTGGTAGCTCTGCATGCGGGTTGTATACGAAGGGCTCACGTACATGTTCTGACCATTGATAGCGAGATAAACACTGTAGGGTGTGCTGTTGTAGATGCAGATTTGCGGATACGACGGTGTTCCTCCGGTGGCATCCGACCAGTCGGCAGAAGCAGTTCCGACAGCCAAAACAGAAGCAAGAACAAGAGCGCTTTTCATCTGATAATCTCCCCCATGAATCTTTACGCGTTTGTCGGTGAACATAGCGAAATTCATGCCAACCGGTCAACGACTATTTTCAGGCCCGTACGACAGGGAAAAAACTTCAACCCCTCAACTGTGCAGAGCAATCGCGGGTCACTCTGGCAACGACTGCCTGAGTGACAGCCTGAATGTCGGAGTCGGTCAAAGTCCGTTCAACGGGAAGCAGAGTCACGCGGAGAGCAACACTCTTGTGCCCGGCCGGAACACCCTGACCTCGGTAAATATCAAAGATGTTGACCGCAACCAGACGCGCAGGAATCTTTCCTGACTCGAGTGCATCCTTCTCGATTGCAAGGCGCACCGATGTCACCAAGCTTTCAGCGCTCAAACTTTCGTTGAGCATAAAGGCAAAGTCACGCTCGACCGTGGGTAAACGGACGTGCGCTCCGGCTGGTGAAGCTGCCTTTCGCTCAGCCTTTTGCGAATGCTCTTTTGTTTCAGAATGCGCCTTGAGAGCAGCTGCAAGGTTGATTTCAAAACCAAGGCAGTGTCCGTCAATTTCAAAATTGCGCAGTGCGGAAGGATGAAATTCCGCGACCCAGCCGAGGGGAATTGTTTGTCCGGCAAGACAAGCCACAACGTGTGCAGAGCGGCCCGGATGCAGCGCAG
>JBEDKY010000130.1:0-3853 GCA_041171905.1 Pseudomonadota bacterium | reverse complement strand
TGATGCAGGTTCTAGCACCTACACGCGGCAGGGAACATTCCGCTTTGACCGTGACGGTTTCATTACCGACGTGCACGGCCAAAAGCTGCAGGGCTTCCTTGCGGGTGCAGACGGTAAACTTGAAACACGTATGCAAGACCTGATGATCACCACAACATCGATCACTCCAGTACCGACCGGCCGTGTGACGATGAACGTCAACCTAGACCTGCGCGAACCAGTACTCATCGAAGACTTTGATCCACGACGTCCGACCGAAACGTCCAACTATGCGTCGACAGTGACCGTATACGACAACTTCGGTCAGTCGCATCAGGCAACCGTGTATTTCTCGAAGGACCGCAACGCTGAAAACAGCTGGACGTGGAATGCCTGTATCGACGGTGGTGAAATTAAGGGCGCACCGGCGTTTGATGAAAACGGCAAGCCTCTGCCGCACGTCATTGGCAAAGGTAAATTGCAATTCGATGAGAACGGCAAGCCGATCATGAACTTCCGCACAAAGGAAGGAAAGCCAAGTTTCATCGACGTCATGGAAATGAGCGATGCGCATGAGGTGAGGTTCGCCAACGGTTCTGCACCGCAAAAGATCCAATTCAACTTCGGACCCATGGAAGATGAAAACGGACGCATCGGTAAACAAACCTCAACAAGCCTTGCAACCCGTTCAAGTACTCTCTACCACTCGCAGAACGGTTCGGAGGCCGGATACCTCAAGTCACTCAAAGTTGACCAAGAGGGTAACCTGCGCGCCGTTTATACCAACGGTCTCGAGCGCCGACTCGGTGCAGTGGCCTTGGCCACCTTCCCGAGCCCGCAAGGCTTGCAAAAGACTGGTCAGAACTGCTACGGCCAGACGTACAGGTCGGGCGAGCCGAGCGTCGGGGTGCCGCAGACAGGTTCACGCGGTTCAGTCTATTCGGCCTCACTCGAGGAGTCGAACGTCGACCTTGCAGGCCAGTTTGTGGACATGATCACCACGCAGCGCGGCTTCCAGGCGAACTCAAAAACGATTACCACATCAGACAGCATGCTTGAGGAAATCATCGGTCTGAAGAGGTAATGAGAGGAAATAGTTGAACTCAATCCGTTCAGAACTGAACGCTTTGATTGTTGGTGAATACAGGTCACGGGATTCCACTTCCGCTGGCCTTTTCTCTATTTCAGCGACCCTATTTTCAGCATTCTCAGTAGCCGCCGCGGCAGAGATTCTGGCTAACGTCTGGCCGGATTCGGCGCTTCTTGCACGCACAGTTGCAGTTGTCTGGACTGGGACAAGAATGCGTGCACTCGGGAACATGATGCACGAATGCAGCCACGGAATTTTCGTACGGGATCCTGCAGCCAACACGCACTTCGGACACCTGCTCTCAGCATTCGATCTCAGCTCGTTTTCGGACTACGCCCGCCAGCACACAACTCACCACGCTTATTTGGGTGATCCTGAAAGAGACCTCGATCTGCGTTCAAGGACAATCCTCTTTGCACGCAGAAAGACTTATTTTTCAATCATCTCACTTGGAGTATACGCACTGCTGCTGGTGCCGTTGTGGATCTCTATGCTGCGCCCGGTTTTTTGGGCCACGAAGTCCCCACGCTGGAGCAATGTTCTCCGCGTCGTGATTCTTGTGCTCACGTTGCTCGGCCTGCTTATTCCGCAGACACAATTTTTCGCAATGATTCACATCCTTCTGCCGTACCTGACTGTCTACCAGTGGATGCGTTTTTTCTCGGATGCATGCGATCATGTATTTCTCACCTGCGAGAGTGATCCGCTCCAACGCAGCCGCAATCATTTATTCAAGCGTAACCTTCTCAATCGAATTTTTTTCCCGCGGCAGGACGGCTATCATTTGCTCCATCATCTTTTTCCATCATTGCCGACCAGCACCTATCCTGCTGTTCACAGTCAGCTGTTATCGCACCCTTGGTACAAGGCACGCAGTCATTTTATCCTCGGAAAAGAGCACTCGACAGACGGAATCCCTCGCGATTCGGAATTCGTTCACGGCCAAAGCAGATAGTCGCTTCCCAGCGGATCGCTTGCGCGCTCTTTAAAATCTTCCTGCAACGCGGCATCGGCCTGATTCTTGGGTTTGCCGCGCACGTCGGAATAGGCGAGAAACGTGTGCCGGCCGTCGGGACCTTCGACCATCAGCGTGTTTGGCTGTCGCTTGCTGATGCCAACGACTTTGACCTCTTGGTCGTTGTCCCAATTGTCGCTGCGCTTTTTCGAGATAGTGACCACATCGTCGGTCTGAAAATCATGGAGCTTTGGTGGCGGAACGCGACGAATGGTCTTCATCTCACCGTCTGTTCCACGGTAGCTGACCACATATGGCGCCCGACTTGTGTTGACCCTGACCGACATGAAAAAACCCCATGCTCTCGCATGAGGTTATCGGGGTTTTGCCGAGAAGCTTGAGAAATCTAGATAATCTCTCTTCCAGCAATCGTTCCTGCTGTTCTGCTCGAACAACCGCATGTGCGGTTGCCGGCCGATTCAAACGGCGCTCCGCAGGCGATACAACGGCGAACCTTGATTACAATTGGAGATAACCCAGCCAAACGACGGGCAATATTCTTTTGCTCGATATCCTTAACGACGCTTGGAGGAAGAGTCTTTATCTTGAGACCGTCCGAGGTCGTTGCGCCCGGAGCCTCCACAGACCCCGCTCCGTCGCCAAGCAATGACCCGGTCAGCGTCCCTTCACTCATTGTTTTTGTCTCTCTCTTGCTGAACATACGTCTCCCTCACTGTCCGACTGGCCTCCTGAGGCGGAGGGCCCAAATGGCGGTATGCAAAAGGCATGCCGCCGCGAATATAAACTCCGAGTGCTTCCTCACTTTTTCATTTCAACTGCAAAGCATGGCACTTAGGCCCCGGTCGGGGTGTCAATCTTGTGCTCAGGGTGTAGTCTGAGAAATCGACATGGTGTTTTCTTGCTTTACACAGCATCCATTGATTGGGCACTAGCGATGGAATACCGGAGTGAAAGAGTCATATCATTGATCAACATCATTAGAAACGATGATAATGAACACTGAACAATCAATAACCCTCAAACTTTACAGCCTCATGATAGCGGCCGTAGCACTTACGATAGTGGGCTGCAAAACGACTTGGTGGAGTGACGAAATCGCCTCAACCAACGAAGATTCCAGCATTAATAGCGGAGATTGGAACGACCAGAGCAATCGAACGGCATTACTGTCACTCAGCCCTGAAGATTACGAGGTTCTTGGCTCGCGCGGCGCCCCCATCCGCTGGCAACCACTTCTGATGCCACTGCGCAATGGTTATCACCTGACTGACCGGCATTTTGCGTTGGGCATCAGCGGTACGCTTGGCACCACCGACGGGCGTATACCAGAACCCGGACAGTGTCGTTTGCTTACACAGTCGTCATCGATTTCTTCGTCAAAAAGTGAAAACGGACAAGCGCTGCATGATGTGGAAATCGGACTCGAAGACCCCAAAGGACAACGAACGACTGGCAACGGCGGCCAACTCTTTCTTATCCACGACCAAGTCTCACGATTTGTTGCAGCGGTTGGATTTTGGGACGATGACGGGAAAGCACTGTGCCAATTGCCTGCCGGACGTTGGTTCATTTCCTCGGGCTTCGGTGAAGCACGCACACACAAGTCCTTTCTCGTTGCACCCAACCGCGAGAATAAAACAACACTGCGCACACACACACGTGCACGTCTGATCATTCGTCCCGGAAAAGACACTGGTCTGCAGTATGGCGATTTGATGCGCATTGGCAGAGTCCGTGCGCAAATGCCAGCAGCTCAGACAGATGAGGAGCTGCCAGAAGTTCCGCTGCTGTTGCAGGACGATTTAATG
>JBEDKY010000129.1:0-5502 GCA_041171905.1 Pseudomonadota bacterium | reverse complement strand
GCTCCAATCATCATGTACTGAAAGTAGCTGTTGGTCTTTTTGAGGAATTCCTCGCGTTGAATCTCGATTTCCTCGAGGGCTGCGAGATCCTTTTCCTCCTCTGGAATTGTCGCTTCCTGCTCGCGTTCGGCAGCGAATTTCTTCTGTGCGTCGGGAATTGCCTTCAGCTTCAGGTACAGGCCATATCCGGCAAGCCCAGCTTGAGCTCCGAGAAACAGCACACCTTTGACGTTGTCGCCATTTTGAAATTGCCCGATTCCCAGCGGCAGGATCGCAAGGAAGGCGTTGCCTTCCTTGCTTCGTTTTCTGCGTGAGCGCGATCCGGACGACCGACTGGGCGGTGCACTGAGGTCACCCGCTTCAAAATCCTCCTCGTAAGGATTCGGAGCGCCGTAAGCTGGAGGTGCAGGCGCCTGATAGACGGGGGGCTGTGCATATGGGTCAGGGTATCCGTAGGATGGGGGCGGCTGCGAGTACGCCGGCGGCTGATAGCCGTAGGCGGGCGGCGGTGCGTATTGTGGCGGCGGCGCGTACTGCGGCGGTGGTGCATACTGCTGGGGTGGTGGTGCATATTGTTGAGGCGGCGCGTACTGCGGTGGTGGCGCGTATTGCTGAGGCGGTGGTTGCGAGTACTGCTGTGGCGGCTCCTGAAAATATTGATCCGTGTAGCTCTTGGCTGGTCTGCGGGCATTTTTCGGCGCAGGCAAATCCTGATTGAAATTCAAACTTTTTTTCGGCTGATTTGATTCCAAGCTGCCACCCTTGCTTGGTTTGTTCTGTGCAACGGCTGCCGCCGGCGCTTTCTTTGCGGCGGCCTGAGGCGGCGGATCGCCGATTTTTTTCAAATTGAAGTTCAGTTGTAGAGTCTTTCCTTTGTCGATGCGGACTTTGCGCTCTTCGGTGACGTAACCTTCGGCGCTGGCCGAGATGAGGTGAGTCCCTGCGTCCATGCTGATTTTCTGGCCAGCCGCACCGATGAAAATGCCGTCGGCGAACAATGTTGCACGCGGAGCGTTCACGTTTGCCTGCAATCCTGTGAATGCTCCATTGCTTGCGGGTTTTGAGCTCTCTTGTCGCGGACGGGCAACCTCTGGTGGGGGAGTTGGTCGACCTCGTGACGGGCTGCTCAGTGCGGGGCGTGGCGCGGGACCCGGTGTTTTTTTGCTGGCAGCCGGCGCACGCGAAGCACTTGCACTGCTGCTGCTGCTTTTCTTTTTGAGTCCTTCAAAGAACGGCTCGGCAGCCGGATCGAGAAGATATCTCTTATCGAGTCTTGCAGCTGAATTTGCTGCGATGATTTGTTTGAACACCGACTCGGCCTTGCTCTTGTTGCCCAGCATAAATTGAGTGATGCCATAGATATTTCGTGCTTCTTCGAGTTCTTTTCCGCGCAGGCGTGCCTTTGGGAAGAGTTCGGGTTCAAGGGATTTGACGACCGTGGGAAAATCACCCTGCGCAAAAGAGATTCTCGCGTTGCGCAGAGAATTTGCAAAAGCCGAAAGTGGAATGAGCAAGCACGTCAACGTCACCAATAAAAAAAGCATCCAACGCTGCGCACTGCGGTGCACAGCGTTGAGCTCTTTCTTTGATGATTCAAACGGCAGCTTCAAACTATCTATCCTTCTTCGATTCAACGGGACAAGGCAGTTGTTGCGTCTCGTCCCGGATGTCAAACTTTGCTTTGGCCCTCTCAGGTGCTCTGCCCGTCGCTTCGATCTCCGCTGCGGTGCCGATCGGCAACTCGAATGAGAAAAATCCACCACGGTGATTGATTTTTCTTCCGTTCACTCTGACGATCCGCACTTCGGGTGGACACGTGATGGTAACTGTTTTGAGCTGTCGCAGCGTCAGCGCCGGAAGCGTGAATTGTTTGCCAGCTTCAAGTCGGATTTGTTTTTGGATTCCCTCGAATTTCTTTCCGTCTACTTCTTCGGTGGGAATATTCAGGGTCACTAAGCCCGGTTCAAGTCCATTGAAGACCCGCGGCGAGTTTCCCGCTGGACTCAGACCAAGAAATTCTTTGCGCCCATTACGGATGATCTCGATCGTACGCGGACCTGGTGATGTCTGTATTTGCAAGTTGGCTTTTGCCTGTTCACTGCTTTTTGATTTCGGCTCAATCGCTTTAACGGCAGGTTGGACACTCGCCACAGACTTTGGTTTTGTTGGTTCCTTGACTTGCTTGTTGTTGGCTGGTGACGGTGTTTTCACCTTTTGCGCAATCGGCGCGGGTGTTCTGCGCGCAGGCGTCACGCTCGGTGCAGGGTTTTTTTGTGCCTGTTGTGTCACTTTTGCTTCCGGTGTGCGCTGTGGTAACGGCGGACGCGTCGGTGCAGGAGTGGGAGGCGGCGTAAGAATAACTGTCGGCTGAGAGGTGGGCTGCATGGCAGGTGAAAAAGTCGGTTTCACCGCCACGTTTTTTTGTTGATTGATGCTTTCTTCCCTCTGTCGGAGATAGAGCGCCGCCGCCGCAAGAAGAGCGGCAAGCAGTAAAAAGCTTGAAAACCAAGGAAGCGCGTTGTTCTGTTTTTTCCGAGCCGGTTGATGGCCCTGCATTTTGTTCAGCTGCCGGCGCAGGCGATCACTCTGAGTGGGCTGGGGAATAGGTTTGCGTATTTCACCTGCATTGGGTGTTTCAACTGAACGCGGCCTCATGGGAGCGTCTGCAGGCTGTTTGAGGGGAGCCTCTGCAGACGGTTTAACAAGGGGTTCCACAGGCTGTTTCAGGGGAGCCTCTGCAGACGGTTCTGCAGCTGACAGTGGTTCTGGTTCTGGACGGCGGTCAGCGTCTGCTTCGACAACCTCCGAGATTTTAGTCTGTGCGTCTTCGGATTCATTCTTTATCGGCGAGCGACGTATTGTCGAGGAGAACAACAACGGATTTGCAAAGCCGTCGTGAATTGCCTGAGCAGACGGAAGCACCTCATTTCTGGAAAGATATACGTAGAGTTCGCGGACAATCTGTTCGGCAGTCTGCGGTCGCTCTGAGGGATTTGCGCGCAAACATTTTCTGACAATCGCATCCAGTTCAAATGGAATGGACGTGCGGATTTGATTCAGCGGAGGAACTTCCGCCTGACTGATTTTGATTGCAAGGTCGGTTGGGTTGGTTGCGCGGAATGGCGTACGTCCAGTCAATAATTCAAAGAGAATGACGCCGAATGAGAAGATGTCGCTGCGGGAGTCGATTTTTCCACCATGTACTTGTTCGGGCGAAGCATAAGTCAGTGAACCGATGAACTGTCCCACCTGAGTCATTGAGGAATCAAATGGGCGTGCCACCCCAAAGTCTGTCAGTTTGACTTCACCTTTATTTGAAACCAGGACGTTGTCGGGTTTCAAATCACGATGAACCACGGAATGCCTGTGTGCGGCATCGATTCCGCGTGCAATCTCGTGCGCCACAAGTGCGGAGAGAATTGGATTCAGAAATGGACTGGCCCGGTTTGAGTACTGCCGCGAGGCAAGAGTCAGGCTCTTGCCGTCGATGAATTCGCTGATGATGAACAGCTGGTCTTGTGCGTTGAGGCCGATGTCATAGATGCGCACGACATTCGGGTGGTCGATACGTGCTGCGAGCTTCGCTTCCTGCTCGAAGCGCAGTCGCAACTCCGAGTTTGTCGCGAGATGTTCGTGGAGAATTTTGAGCGCAACAATCCTCTGCAGGCGCTGGTCGTAGGCTCGGTACACCGTAGCCATTGCTCCCGATCCGATGCGCGCTTCGATTGTGTAGCGTTCGTCTTTTTGTCCGAGCTCTGCGCTCAACCTCCGATTCCTCCGGCTACTGCAAGACCCCAATAACAATCGGAAGAAATTCGAAGAACTCAAGTTTGTGCAAAAAAAAACGAAAAAGGTGAAAGTTTGCCGACGGAGAGCGGGTATGCGTATTTCAACAATAACTAAAGCTTGGGTGTTAGTTGCTGTTTTATTTACAGCGGTTGCCTGCTGGCCGCGCGGAAAAACCTCTGAAGAGTCGGAATTGGATGCTATTTCTGCTGCGAGCAAACGGCTGTTTGGCAACAATGTCCGTGGATATATGTGGGCACTGACAACCGACAGTCCAGCACTTTTCGCGCAGGCACCCAATGCATTGGGGAGTTCATCGGGCGGAGTGGCGTACGACCCGTTTGCAGCGTCTCCCTCAGACCGTGGAAATGTGAATCCGCAGGTTGCCGACGCTTCGGCGGTTCCGACGGTTGCGCCACTGACGGGCCGCAAACCAATGCCTGTGAGTAAACTTGACCCGCTGAATTCGCCGCTCTTCCAGTGCTGGTACTACGCCGAAACCCCTGTTTACGTCCGTTTGGACGGCGAGGGATTGCGTAAGCTTTTTATGGATAAGTCGAAAACAAAGAAAATAAACAACAATTTCATTGATGTCAGAAATCTTGGGACAGAATTATCGAGGAGCGAAACGTTCCGGCATTTTGAATCTTTTGCCCTGTCCGCGCTTCCGGGCACTTGTTTCCTTTTCAGTGCGGTCGGACCTCTCAGAGGTACGGCAAAAGGGGCTCTGACAAACGCGATGTGTTCGATCTCGTTGGCCTCATTTTCAAGTTTGCGCAAAGTTTCTGCCGACGGTTGGGGAAGTGACAAAGCACGGGTGCAGATACAAAATCAGCTGAAGGCCAAAGCTGATGAGTTGGAAGAAGTGAATTGGGATGTGCTGTCGACCCTGAAAAATAAGGTGGCCGAGTACAACTCGGCCGACAGATTCGATGAGACAACTCAGGTTCAGTGCCCGCTCAATGAGGGGTGGGTGGCAGAACTCATGGGCAACCAGTGACGATTAGCCCTTCGCCGTTCCCTTGCTGCTTTCCTCGCTAGCCTGCTGCTGCGCCGCTTTTTTGATTTCGGACTGCAGGTCTTTCTTTGCGTACTTTTTGATTTCTTCCATGATGAAGTGCTTCGTCTGGTACTGAGCATCCTTGACAATGACTTGCTTACCAGTGCGATTCTTCAGGTTGAAAACCAGCGGAGCTTTAAGGTTCGCGCTCATCTTCTTCGGATCCGAAGGGATGGTGACAATCACTGAAATGACAGCGTCGTCGGGTGATTGAAGCTTGAGGATTGAGATTTCCTCTTCAGTGACTTCCACGGTGTAGTCGGGGCGGAAGGTCAGTGGGCTGATCACAACAAATGCCATGGTTCCGTCGTCGAGCGACTGCAGCCACTTGAAGGGCGAATCAGCGTCATGGTCGAGCAGCACGTAGCGCACCAGCTCAGGAAAGCCGACCAATCCCTCGGGAAGCGTGATGACGTCAGCATCATCGACTTCAATTTCGCCAAAACGAGATGTCTGTACTTTCAAGAGACCTCCCCAAAGCCAAAGTGTCTGCCTGAATCAGTAGGTACCTCATCGTACCCAGCTGCAGAAAGCCTCTGTTTTATACAGAAACTTTACGGAGACCGACTTTTTCATCACTTGACTTGATTTTTCACTTCCTAGAATAAATGACAAAATCAATATTCGCAACTTCTCCAAGCAGACTGTTCCTCTGT
>JBEDKY010000128.1:0-9104 GCA_041171905.1 Pseudomonadota bacterium | reverse complement strand
AACCTGTTCCACTCAACTGGCGGAGCATAGTCTGGCCGTCATTGAACTACGCGCGCACTCCCGTCGACGGCGGCGCTTCGCTGTATTCAATTTACGGAGAAACTGGAAAAAAGATCAGGCTCGATTTTTTGTTTGAGACAGGAGTCTACTCGCTGCCCCGCAATATGCGGACCAATCTAAGCGCCACTGTCGATATGTTTCTGCAGGGCGGCGCGGGTTCGCGAAATTATGAAGAACTGCAAAAATTCCTGGCGGACAATGGAATTCAGGTCAATACCGGAACAAGTCAGCTGGGTCAGTTTTTTATTACCGTTGAAATGCTCTCGGGTGATTTCTCCCTTGCCATGACGGCTTTGGAGGACATGCTGCTGAGACCCCGTTTCGACAGGGACGCGCTGGAAATTTGGAAAATGGAGCAGGGCGATCTGTTTCAGTCGATGCTGGACGGCGGCAACTCGCGCAAGCAAGGACGCTTTATAGAGCAAGAGGCGATCCGGCTCGCCTTTGGCTCGGAGCACTATTTTGCACAGTCGCTTGCGCGCATGTCGAAGCCAGAACTGGAAAAGGTTTCACAGGATAAATTGCGCAGTATTGCAGGTCAGCTCATCAACCGGGCCGGATTGAACGTCGTCCTTTCAGGCAACATAAACGCAAAACAGGAAAAGAGCGTCCTCGAATTGATGCGCAAAATTCCTCGCCTCACACCAGTCACCTACAGTTGGCTACCAGAGCGGCTCAAACGTCCCGCCAACGAAAAACTGCGGATGACAATCATCCGCAAGCCCGACCAGACACAAGCCACTCTCACGCTGCGCTACTATTTGCCAAACATCGGCAAACTCAACCGCATTGAGCGGACCCGCATGACACTGCTGCGCGAAGTGTTCAGCGCTTCCGGTGGCGTGATCGGCAATGACCGTTTTTCAAAGGCCATGAGAGCAGATTCGGGATTGTCCTATAGCCCGAACGCCACCTTTGATCCGGAGGCCGTTGAGCCCAACACAAACACAGCCTACTGGCGCCTCAACTTTCAAAGTCCCAACGATCGCCTTGTGGAAGCAGTCAAGCTGGCAACTAAAACATGGAACGACTTCACCGCGCAGGGCATCACGCAAGAGGAACTTGAAAATGCGCGCATCTCGCGAATCAACACCACACTTGCGGCAGAGCTGACCGTTTTCGACAAAGTGGAGGAATTTCTTGACGACCTTCAGTCGCGCACGCTTCCGAATCCTCTTTCGGTCGAGGGCGCGCTGGTCAGATTGGAGCAGGAAAAAGACGTCAGCGTGATCAACGATCTTCTCTTTTCGCAGGTCAAGTCTGGTATGACACCGGTGCTGGTCATGTTTGGCAATCCCACCGACGCAGTCGTTGCAGAACTTCGCAAACTCAACTCTGTTGAAGTCGTCAAGGTTGTCGCTTTTGAAGATCTCGTCAAAGAACTGGTCGGAGGAGGACCCAAATGAAATCATTTGAAAGCCCCACGGGCACCGTTGCGGAGTTTGTGAAACGCGTTGAGGCATCCCTGCAGGGACGTGACCTTGGCGAAATTACCAAGTTCGCTCTCAACGGTTTGGAACTGAAGGTGATCTTTTCCAAGCTGGGAACCACTGAGCTCAAATACAAAATCGAAAATCGCAGCGAGGGATTCCGCGCTGAGCTTGTGAGCGAAAAAGTCGCCCTGACCCACCGCCCCCTGAAAGCCGATATCACTGCACGATTGGCCCGCGTGATGGAACGCGAGGGAGCCAAGTGCACAATTTGAGTCTCTCGTCCTCGCACGACCATTAATTTGGCAGCCATCGAGCAAAGCTTGACCAAGAGAGCTGCCAAATTTGATTTCTATCAAAAATACTGTTGTTCACGCTCGATCCGGATGCCGTTTGATGCCGGCGAACTAAGACAATCCCGTGAAAGTTCATGGGAATGGTTTGCAGAAGCGCGTCACTGCGTACACTATCGATTCATCCCAACTATTGCTTTTGATTGTTCGACAAGGAGATGTCCCACATGAGTCACGGGATTCTGAAATACCTAAACAGCTCGATCGGCCGCAAATATGTGATGGCGCTGAGCGGACTGGTCTGGGTGGGTTTTGTTTTGGCCCACATGATCGGCAACCTGCTAATTTTCGCAGGCAAGGAAGCATACAATTTTTACAGCCACAAGCTCATCAACAATCCATTGATCTACCTTGCCGAAGCAGCGCTGGTTATATTCATCGGCGCTCACGCGTACACCGGAATAAGCCTGCGCTTGCGCAACAACCGAGCCAAGCCAACGCTGTATGCCGTCACGCCGACAAGTGCCAAGGGAGCGTCACTCTCCTCCAAAACAATGATTTGGTCCGGCACCATTACACTGGTCTTTTTGATACTCCACCTCATTTCGTTCAAATACGGCCCCAACTACACCTACATGAAAGACGGTGTGGAAGTTTTTCTCGATGGCATCAAGGTTCGCGACATTCACCAACTGGTTATCGAGAGTTTTGAAAAACCTGGATACGTCATCTGGTACTCAATCTGTTTGGTGCTGGTGGGTCTCCACCTTTATCACGGAGTCTCCTCCAGCTTTCAGACTCTGGGACTGAACCATCCCAAGTTCAACAACGCAGTGAAAGCGTTCGGCTGGATCTATGCGATTGTTGTCGCCCTCGGTTTTCTTGCTGTTCCACTTTACGTTTTTATTTTCTGAAGGGGTGAAGAATGAATCTCGACTCAAAAATCCCGAACGGACCGATTTCGGAAAAGTGGACCAACCACCAGTTTGAATCAAAGCTGGTGAACCCGGCCAACCGCCGCAAGTACAATGTTATCGTGGTCGGCACGGGACTCGCAGGTGCCTCAGCCTCCGCGTCGCTGGCAGAACTCGGTTACAACGTCAAAACCCTTTGCATTCATGACTCGCCGCGCCGTGCACACTCGATTGCCGCACAGGGTGGAATCAACGCTGCAAAGAACTACCAAAATGACGGCGACTCCGTTTACCGTCTTTTCTACGACACCATCAAAGGTGGCGACTTCCGCGCGCGCGAAGCCAACGTCCATCGTTTGGCAGAAAACTCGGTCAAGATCATCGACCATTGTGTTGCTCTTGGCGTGCCTTTCGCGCGCGAATACGGCGGACTTCTAGCCAACCGCAGCTTTGGCGGTGCGCAGGTTTCGCGGACATTCTATGCGCGCGGCCAGACCGGCCAGCAACTTTTGCTTGGTGCATACTCGGCGATGATGCGACAGGTCGACGCAAAAAAGGTTGAGCTGCTGACTTTCCGTGAGATGCTTGACGTGGTTGTGATCGACGGCAAAGCCCGCGGGGTCATCTGCCGCAACGTTCTGACCGGCGAAATCGAATCGCACGCGGCCGACGCGGTCATTCTTGCGACCGGTGGCTATGGCAACGTGTTTTATCTCTCAACCAACGCCAAGTGGTCGAACGCGACTGCCATCTGGCGCGCGCACAAACGCGGCGCCGCCTTCGGAAACCCCTGCTTTACGCAAATTCACCCGACATGCATCCCGATGTCCGGCGATTATCAAAGCAAACTGACACTGATGTCGGAATCGCTGCGCAACGACGGTCGCGTGTGGGTTCCCAAGAATGCGGATGACAAACGCTCACCCGACCAAATTCCAGACAGCGAGCGTGATTATTACCTCGAACGCATCTATCCGAGTTTCGGCAACCTTGCTCCGCGAGATATTGCTTCGCGCGCAGCGAAGTTCGTTTGCGATGAAGGTCGCGGCGTCGGAAATACCAAACTCGCAGTGTATCTGGACTTTGCCGCGGCCATCAAACGTGACGGCAGGACTGTGATTGAGGGTAAATATGGAAACCTCTTCCAGATGTACGAAAAGATCACGGGCGAGAATCCGTACAAAGTGCCGATGCGCATCTATCCCGCAGTCCACTATACGATGGGCGGACTTTGGGTGGATTACAACCTGCAATCGACAATCCCCGGATTGCACGTCTTGGGTGAAGCGAACTTCTCGGACCACGGTGCCAACCGGCTCGGCGCATCTGCATTGATGCAGGGATTGTCGGACGGATATTTTGTAATTCCGACGACACTTGCAAACTATCTGGGGTCAACCAAGCTCGACAAAGTTGACACCAACCATCCCGCATTCAAAGACGCACGCGCGGAAGTCGAAGGCGACATCACGCGCCTGATGGGCATCAAAGGCACGAAGACCGCAGACGAACTGCATCGCAAACTCGGCAAACTGATGTGGGACAATTGCGGCATGGCGCGCAGCGAAGAATCGCTGAAAAAGCTACTCGAAGAAATTCCCAAGCTGCGCGATGAGTTTTGGAGCGATTTGCGAATCCCCGGCGACGCTGCCTCGCTCAATCAGGAACTCGAGCGCGCCGGACGTGTTGCGGACTTCATTGAGCTGGGTGAGCTGATGGCACGCGATGCCTTGGAGCGACGCGAATCGTGCGGCGGGCACTTCCGCACCGAATTCCAGACACCCGACAACGAAGCACAGCGCGACGACGAAAAATTCTGTCATGTGGCTGCGTGGGAATACCAGGGTCAGGGTAAACCTGCCAAGCGGCACACAGAGGCGCTCAAGTTTGAATATGTGAAGCTTGCAACACGCAGCTACAAATAAACCAAGGAGAGATCTCATGGCTGGAAACAACAACGCACGCACCATGCGCATCAATCTGAAGGTATGGCGGCAGAAAAATCAGAACGCGGATGGACAGCTGGTTGATTATTCGCTCGACACCGTCAGTCCGGATATGTCATTTTTGGAAATGTTCGACGTCCTCAACGAACAGCTTGTGAAGAAGGGCGAAGAGCCAGTTGCTTTTGCGCACGATTGCCGCGAGGGAATCTGCGGTTCATGCGCGATGGTGATCGACGGCGAACCCCATGGTCCGCAGACAGGCACCACGACCTGCCAGTTGCATATGCGCAGTTTCAGCGACGGCGACACGATTGTCGTTGAGCCCTTCCGTGCCAAAGCATTTCCAGTTGTGAAAGATTTGGTCACAAACAGAACGGCTCTCGACCGCATTCAGGCTGCCGGTGGATACGTGACTGTCAGCACAGGCAACGCTCCCGACGGCAACGCGATTCCAATTTCCAAACAGATTGCCGACCTTGCCATGGATGCGGCAGCCTGCATCCAATGTGGCGCGTGCGTTGCAGCCTGCCGCAATGGCTCTGCCATGTTGTTTGTATCTGCCAAGGTTTCGCAATTGGCCCTGCTTCCGCAAGGTCAAGCTGAGCGTGAGCGTCGGGTATCGCGCATGGTCTGGCAGATGGATGAGGAAGACTTTGGCAGCTGTACCAACATGGGCTCATGCGCCGCAGCTTGTCCGAAGGAAATCAAGGTTGAGAATATCGCACGCATGAACCGTGAATATGGCAAAGCGATGCTGTTCGGCCGCGTGCGCGAGCAAGTGAGCGAAGACTAACAAAGTTCCGCTTCCCAAGTTGAACCCGCCGCAATGACAGAAAATATCATTGCGGCGGGTTTTTCGTATACAAATATACATTTTCCGTCTGTTCAAAAAAATTTTTAACCCGTTAGAATAATTCAGATAAAAAACTAAAGAAAATATAAAAACCGCCGATTCATTAGACGTCGATTGATTGATGACTTGATTCAACGAGGAGGCGTCGTGAAAACACATAAATTGACCATCTTGGTTCTGTTGATGACACCCGCATTCGGAGCTTGCGGCAGGAAGACAACTTACAAACAAAGCGAACTGGCCAAGGCTCTGCAGCTTTGTGAGCAAAGATTTCCCGTTTCCACAATTTCGTACACACAACGGTTCACATCGTGCCAAGCCATCGAAGGCTCGTACCAACTCCAAAATTCATATCAGCAATGTGTTGCCGATGCGCATCAAGCATCGCAAGAGACCACAGCCGGTGGTTTATCGCGCACTGCAAAAAAGAGCATAATCAGCGATTCAGCCGGCACGCAGAAAAATGCCACGGCCAGCGCGGACATCCTCACCAACGTCCGGCATCAGGGTGTAGACGAGGGCGACTTTGTAAAAATTTCGGCAGATCAAATTTTTGTCAGCGACGGCGGTAAAATCAACGTCATCGACCGCAAGAGCAAAAAGCACATCGGTGCCATTCATCTGGACGACAAATCGATTCAACAGTCCAACGAAAACGCATCACTGCTTCTTTCAGGAAACAAGCTGATTGCCGTGTGGCAAAAAAAGCTCAGTATCTTTGACCTGCAGAACCAAGTCCTGCCATCACTGAGACAGCAAAAGACGATGGAAATTCAACCGCATGAATTGCGTCTTCTCGAGAATCGGATTGTTATGGTCTCGACCCGATACATCCCCTACAAACAAAACACATCGAGCAACGACAGCCGCTCGACCTTGGACCTGTCGCAAGTCCCTTGCACAACCATTTATCCCGCGGTCGATGGCGGATTTTCTGACAGTTATACCGAAGTCGAGCTCACGTCTGTCGACGACATCCACAAGTCGAAAACCCTCAGCTTCATGGGCTACAACAAGCTCTACATGACAGATAAAAATCTCTATTTGTTTGAGAACAGTTTCAGAGGAAAAGAGAACTCGCTTTTGCGCAAAGTCTCTCTGACGCAAGGTGACGAGTTAAATCTTACTGCAAGTGGCGAGGTCAAGGGTCGGATCAAAGACGTATGGGCCTTGGCAGAGCTTCCCTCAGGAGAACTTGCAGCAGCTTCGTCGAGCGGCAACCTTTGGGACGGTTCGGCACGGAACCACTTTTCGGTACTCAGCGAGCAGCAAGGACGGCTCGCTATCAGCGGACAAACACCGGAATTCGCACCCAACGAAGACATCCGTTCAGTTCGATTTGTTGGCAACATCGCGTACGTTGTCACATTCAAGAAAACAGACCCGCTCTTTGCAATTGACATCAGCCAACCGCGCGATCCAAAGATCATCGGCGAGCTCAAGATTCCCGGTTTTTCTACTTATATGCATCCCTTGAATGCCGACAGACTCGTAGGCCTTGGCTTCGACGCGCTTGAGCAGGGTGATTTTGCACTCTTTCAGGGTTTGCAACTATCCCTGTTCGACACCACGAATCCTCTTGAGATGTCGCGTAAGGATGTTCAAATTTTCGGAGGTCGTGGATCTTCGTCTGCGGCGACTGCCGACCATCGAGCATTTTATCTCGACCAAAGCGAAGGTGTGCTGGCCTTTCCCATCTCGCTCATCGGCGACTGCGCTTCTGCAAGCATTGGTTGCCAGAAAACCCCAGTTTCATTTCTTCCACAGACCGGACACTCAGAGGGCTTCTCAGGAGCCGTTGTCACAAGGGCGCAGGACGACGGATTTTTGGAACCCCAATATCTCACGCATTCTGATCTTCTGCCGAACGGCTGCAAGATGTCCGCTCCCCGATGGAATTGGTGGGAAGACGCTGCGAGCAGTGCCGACGTGCAAAGATTCTTCAAAATTGATGGTGAAACGGTGAGTGTGTCCAAGTCGGGGTTGAAGGTGATCAGGCTCGGATCGACAATTGAAACACTCCTCAGCAGCCGCTGGGATGCAAGCTGCAATTGGAGATATCCTTCATATGGATTGTGATCCAAAAGAGCCATCAGACACACACAAAACGCTGTGGCTTCAACAAAAAAACAAAAACCCCGCGGACCGTCTCCGCGGGGTTTTAAGTTCAATCAGGCAAAGTAACTCATCTATTGATTGAGTTTCCTGAGCGCTGCAAGAACTGCAGCAGCGTGCCCGTCGACTTTAACTTTGGGCCAGTGTCCGACCACTTGACCCTCAGGACTGACGAGATAAGTACTGCGCTCAATTCCCATGAACGTCTTACCGTACATACTCTTCTGCTTCCAGACACCGTAGCGCTCGCACAAGTCACTTTTCTCGTCAGAGAGAAGCATGAAGGATAGACCTTCCTTTTGCGCAAACTTGGTGTGGCTTTGGCAGGAGTCCTTGCTCACTCCGATGACAACGGCATCCTGCCGCTTGAAGTCATCTTTGAGAGACTGAAAATCCCGAGCCTCAATCGTGCAGCCAGGGGTCATGTCTTTAGGATAGAAATAAAGAACAACCCACTTACTCTTAACTGAGGCCGCGTCGAACTCCTCTCCTCCAACCAGCCCCGAAATCCTTGGTGCCGGATAGGGAGAGGACAGTAAACCGGATTCGCCGTCGGGCTCGGAAGGCTCTCCGCCTTCGCTCGCTGCAGGCGTTGCAGCAGGTGCTGCTTTAGCGCGACGAGCGCCAGCCTTGCGAACGGTCTTCTTAGCTGCAGCCTTCTTTGGAGCTGCCTTCTTAGCGGCAGTCTTCTTGGTTGCAGTTTTCTTCACTGCAGTTTTCTTAGCTGCAGCCTTCTTCGGAGCTGCCTTCTTAGCGGCAGTCTTCTTGGCTGCAGTTTTCTTCACTGCAGTTTTCTTGGCTACCGTTTTCTTAGCGGCAGTCTTCTTCTTTGCAGCAGGCTTCTTCTTGGCGACTGCCTTCTTGGCAGCTTTCTTAGGAGCAGCCTTCTTGGCAGCAGGTTTCTTAGCAGCGGACTTTTTCGCACCCTTCTTCGTAACCATATTTGTGACCTCCATTTTCTGAAAATGTAACTTCGTCTGTTTCATAAGTAAAGACACCGAACACATCTTTTCAATTTTTAATTCCGTCAACGCGTCGACTCGCGTGCAGAAACGTTCATTCGTTATCATGATCGAATGACTCGATGCGCAACAACTGTGTGGAAAACTTATGAACAGCAAGTCTCAATCGAATGATGAAGAAGTATCGATTGAAAAGTTCAGGTCGAAATTCCGTCACGACCTGCGATCCAACTTTTCCGTTTTAATCGGATTTGGAGAAGTTCTGCGCGAAGACCTCTCCAGAACGAACAGCGATTCGCTCGCAACACTCGATGCTGCGCTCGACGCTGGCCGAATGGCGCTCGACGACACGATAGCAATGATCAACCGCTGCTCACTCAGTTCCATTTCCGCCTTCAAGACCGAGGTTCGTGCAGGATTGCGCAAGGGCACGCTGCCGAATTTACGGGAGATCAACGAGATGCTCGCCAAGCTCGTCCTCAGTCAGGACGAACAGGAGCTGGTCGACAACATGCTCGAAGCGGTCCGCCA
>JBEDKY010000127.1:0-9650 GCA_041171905.1 Pseudomonadota bacterium | reverse complement strand
TATCTGCTCGCATCAAATCCGTTGAGCGCGAAATTTTCCGCCGCCCATTCGAGGTAAGTCGCACTCAAATCAACTGAAACGACGCTTTCCGCCCCGCCGGAGATCGCATGCGCACTCACAGCACCTGTGTAGCAGAACAAATTCAGCACACGTCTGCCCGCAGAATTCTCTCTGAACCACTGCCTTGAGCTGCGATGATCCAAAAAAAGTCCGGTGTCCAGATAATCCGACAGATTAACAATGAACCGCAGCGGCCCTTCCTGAACCTGCCTGCGCTGTTCCGTTGAAGCCACGCGCTGATATTGCGAGAGGCCCTTTTGCCTTGCACGTTCTTTTACAAAAATCTGCTCGGAACCGATGCCAAACACCTCTTTTAGCCCATCGAGAATCGAGGCAAAGTGAAGCTCATCTCGCTCTTCGAATTGCTTGTTGAAATAGCGGTAGATCACCAGCGCACCGGCATAATAATCAACGCTGACGGCAAATTCCGGAATGTCGCGGTCATAAACGCGGTATGCGTCGCATGGGTATTTCTCAGCCCAGCTCTTCAACGAGCGGAGATTTTTCTTAACTCGATTTGTGAATGAATTCATTTTTTCTTCAACTTGTCAGAGAAGCAAATTCAGGATCAAAAACGGGCCGTGGAATACTCCTCGAACAGCGACCAGCAACGGTTGTCTCTGCTGTAGAAGGCGAGCATGACCCGCTCGGACTCCCAAGTCTTATAGGTTGCCGAACGAAACGTATAGTAGCGCAGGTAAAGGCCTGAGCTCTTTCCGAGCACCATGTTGTCGGGAGTGGGCATGAAATCGTCGAGGTAATAGCACTCGTTGCCGTCCATGCGCATGAAAGGCAGCACCGTAGATACTCCCAGGTCTTTTCGCTTTTCAGGAGTTGTCACACACCCCGCGACGCCAGCGCAGACTGTGGCCATTAACAAGGCTGCGACGACAGCCGGCAGGCCAGGCAATTGATTTGGCGCGCCAGTTGAGTTGTGACGAATCACTGCCATAATATTGAATGACACGGTGCCTTCCCTCCGGACGACTCTTGCGGCCTATCGGCAGACCGGGGGGCGCCTGAAGAGACTGTTGGGAATCTTTTTCAATCTGGAACCGATTTATGACGTGCATTGGGAAAATATTTTCATCTTTGACGGTCAAAAGAACACCGCATCAGCACCGTGTGCTGCCAATCATCTTGACGTTGCTGTTTATCGTGACGGGCTGTGCCAGCACGGCGGACGATGCTACCGGCCGCACGCCCGAACAAAAGGATGAGATCAAAAACCTCGTACAAGCCGGAAAAATTTTTGAGTGCCGGCTCAGCAGCGCCGACTGGACCATTCCCGGCGACGTAAGTCAGGCACAGATGTTCAAAAGTGAAGGAAAATGGGCACTCATCTACGAGGCGCTCCTGCGCACCGGACCACGCAGTGTGTTCCAGCCACTGCAGGCAAATTTTTCCTTCAATGGCGATGGAATCGCAATGGGTCAGCGTGGCGCACCGCGGGTCACCGACGTCAAGACCTTTGAAGACAGCAATCGCAACAGATGGTTTGTCAGCCGATCGAAGATGACGAATTCAGAGCTCTTCAGTGGATTGGTGGAAGTGCTCTCCAACGGGAAAAACTTCCGCTCCGTAATTCCATTGCCGGCGGGCGAATCAGTTCAGCAGATTTGGCCGAGTCTTCCGGCAGTGTCCGGGTTCGCAAATATTGTTGTGCGAAGTACCCCCTCCGATGATTCTGGCACCGGCGAGGACGATGAGAGTATCTTCAGGTGGTATCAAGTCGGACTCGCGGACAATTCAGCAAAGCTCATCACTCTCTACAAGCCCAGACAAGAAAACATCCAAGCGGCTGGTTTTATCTCTATGGAGAAAACCACGGAGCCCGTGGCCGTGACGATCGTTCAGCCCAGACTAGACTCCGCTGATGCAGATCCGCGCGCAGGCGATCAAACCACAAAAATTTCTCTACGCAGGATATTCACACGCACACCTTCAGAACGTGTTGTGTTCTCGGCAAAGGGCAGTTTTTCCAGCCTGACTCTCTCTGACTCCTCAGTGGCACCATCAACCCACCTTGCATGGATCCTGACGCCGATCAGAGGAGGAAATCGTTTTCTGCAAACTGTCACTCTGCCCGTCAGATTCATTCCGGAGCGATATTTCAGCCGTCCCACCGCGCGTGATTTCGAGTCGTTTTTGGCAACAGAAATCAACTATGACGCCAACACTCCGGACTTCTCGTTCAACCTCTCGAAAGACAATCAGCCGATTCCTGTTCTCGCTTGGTGGGGCAAGCTGGAAAATGACGTGGCACTGCTTGTGCAGGTTCTCAATCCGGCTTTTCGCTCGTTGAAGGGAAATTTACTCAAAACAGAGGATGGAACAGCTTTGGGTGTCCAGTTTCAACCCTCGCTCGCGATCGTTCCGCCAAAGCCTTACAATCGTGTGATGTATTTTTCCGCGGCTCCGACACAAAGCGAGAAGAGTATTATGATTCTCTCCAACCGCTCCGACTCAGCCGACGTCTCGAAGGAATCGAATCTCTATCTTTGTTTGTTCTGAGGTAAGGCTTGTCACAACTGCCCGAACGAAAAATCGACTATAAATTCCTGCCTGCCGATTTTGATCCGGAAGATGAAAATATGGTCGGCACGGTCGTCGGATTCCTGAAAACGGAGCCCCCGCAGACTTTTGACTCGGCCGCACGCTGGTACGGAACATTTTTGGAACTTTCCGATGCCACCAATGAAATCCAGACACGACTCGATCTGCTTTTTTCGCTCGAAACTCAGAATTCCGATCATCAGAACCGCATCACACGATTCGAACAAAAAGTTCTTGCTCAACTGATCGGCTCACGTGCAGAGCTCATGGACATCTATCTTCAGTCGCCTTGGCGCGGATCCATGCATGCCGATGACAACGAGAAAATCAAACGCGAAATCATGTCCCGTCGGCGGTACACATCAACTCAACTTGGCAGTCTTCAGCTCGAAGAAAACCAACTCATTCGTGAATTTAAGAACTTCTCGGCAAACGCGACATGCTTGTACTTTGGCAGACAAACTCCAATTGGAATCGTCATCGGCAGGATGAACGATCCGCGACCAGAGATCCGGCGCGAAGCCTACATGGCGCACTGGCGACGCATCAGTGAATCGAGAGACTGGCTTGAAGATCTGTTCACAAATCTTCTCAAAAACCGTCTCACGCAGGCCCGTGTTGCAGGTGCAAAATCATACACCGAATTATGCTTTTCGGATCTCGGAAGGTTCGACTACAACGCTCAGGATTGCGCGCGGCTGAGACGCAGCATCGAAGAGACCATCACGCCGCTCGTGATCAATCTGCAAAGCAGGCAGCTTTTGAGTCTTGGCACCGAGTCGATGCGCCCGTGGGACTTGGGCATTTGGCCGCGCCTGACTCCTTCGGATTCTCCGGCGCATGGAGACGTCGATAAAATCGTGGAAGCAGCAGAAAGAATTGTCGGCCGGATTCATCCGGGGTTTGGAATTATTTTTAGAAAACTCCGCGAGAGCGGATGTCTCGACGTCCATCCACGCAATTCGAAGGCACCGGGAGCTTTTTGCGTGACGCTGCCTGAATCGGGAACACCATTTGTGTTCGGAAATTTTGCCGGTCATTTTCGTGATGCTTTCACGCTGCTTCATGAATTTGGTCATGCGCTGCACGGCTCTGCGGTGCTGCAGATAAAAAATTCACTGGTGCGGTACCCCGGATTGGAATTCTGCGAAGTGGCATCGATGGGACTCGAGTTTCTTGCTCAACCCTTTCTCTCCGAACTGTGGCCGCGCAGCGGCGACGCCGGTAAGGCATGGGGCCTGCATTGCTTTAACGCCCTGCAGTTCTGGCCGTTCATGGCAATGTTGGACGAATGGCAACACAGGATCTACGACGAAGAAATGCTCAACCCAGAAGATAGATCTGCGCTCTGGAAAGAACTCTCCGCACGATACCGACCAAATATTGACTGGAATGGAATCGAGGAATTTGAGGAACTCGGCTGGCTCAGCCGACCACATCCCATGACGTCACCCTTGTACTATATTGACTACGGGATCGCACAGCTGGGTGCGGTGCAATTGTGGCTCGCCGGCAAACAAGACCAGAAAGCCGCCGTTGAAAATTACATCCGCGGACTCAGTTTGGGAGCGCAGCGCAGTCTGCCCCAACTATTTGAAGCGACTGGTCTTCGATTTGATTTTTCACCGCAGTGGGTCGGACATCTCGGAAAAGTACTCGCCGACGAAATTGATTCACTCATATAAAAAAAAAGGAACCCAGAGGGTTCCTTTTTTTCGCCCTCGTCTGCGAGAACGTCGTTATTTACGAATGTTCAGCGCTGCGATGAGGCTGCTGTAACGGCCTTCGTCCTTGCGGCGGAGGTAGTCGAGCAGGCAACGGCGGTGGCTCACCAGTTTCAACAATCCACGACGACCAGCGAAGTCCTTCTTGTGAACTTTGAAGTGCTCAGTCAGCGTGTTGATGCGTTCTGTGAGCAGGGCAACCTGAACTTCGGTTGAGCCTGTGTCTTTCGCGTGAAGCTTGAACTTGCCGATCAGCTCTTCGCGTTGCTGTGAGGTCTGTTGCATGTTACGTCTCCTTGCATGCTTTTTTGCGGAATTTCCGCTAATTTTTACCGGGTCAAAACCAGACTGGGGACGGCCGACCAAAGCCTCTTCCGCCATACCAGTGATGACCTAACCGAGAGGGTGGGCTAGCACCCTGACCACAGAAAGGCAAGCCACAAGATGCATCAACGACGGGATGAATCAACGCCCTCCATTGCCAGACTGCCCAACGGCTTTGGCTTCGGTGGATTCATTCCGCGTGCAACGAGTACACACGAGAACGTCCCACTTGAGGGCTATGTTTCTGATAATTATCCAGAAAACATGATGTATCAGGCGCTTGTCGAGTCGATGAAAGGGGTCGGGCAAACCATACCCAATCCGGCTGTCGGATGCGTTTTGGTACGTAATGGCAAAATCATTTCAGCTGGTTACACCGAACCATATGGTGGCCGTCACGCCGAGCGCGTTGCATTCCACCGCTTGCAGCAACTTCATGAGGCAAGTGCCGGTCTCGACGCGTTCGTCACGCTTGAACCCTGTTCACATCACGGTCGACAGCCGCCTTGCTGCGAGCTGTTTGAGAACTCAGGCATCAGGTCACTCTATATCTCCATACCCGACCCCAATCCTCTGGTTGGTGGAAAGGGCCTGTCCGCCGTGGCCGGCAACGTCGAAAATCTCAATGTTGGATTGGCAAGACACTCTGCAACAGCTTGGCACTTGCCTTTTCTCGTTCAACACCGGCTCGGTCGGCCCTTGGTTGTCGGCAAATGGGCACAGACACTCGACGGAGCATTTGCAGATCAATCGGGCCGATCGCAATGGATCACCGGTCCCATCGCTCGCGCCTACGGCCATTGGCTCAGGCAGAAATACGATGTGACCGTTGTTGGCCTGGGAACTCTCTTGATGGATCAGCCTTCGCTTTCAGTGCGCGATTGCTGGCGACCAAACGAACGCCAGCCAGATGTGTGCATCATCGATGTCTTGGGAGAGGCAACTTGCCAAGATGCAAGACTCAATTCAGGACTTTCAAAAATATTGAAAGCGACCTCTCATCCACGCAAAGTTGCACTCATCACAACCGTAAAAAATGCGTCCCAACTGGCGGGCAAACTTCCGGACTCGGTGGCGCTGCTCACACTCACCGTCGACGATTCGGGCAATAATCCTCTGAATGCAGCCCGAAAGATTGCTGAGTTTTGGACATCCGACGAAATGCGCACTTGGCTGGGTCGGTCGCCGCAAAGCATCTTTATAGAAGGCGGAGCGACGCTGCTGTCTGGCTTGCTTGAAATTGATGCGATAGACCTGTTGCACGTTTTCATCGCACCAATGGTGCTGGCTGGCGAAGCACGACGACTCTATCGGCAGGGACTCGCAGCTCCGCCATTGGACAGCGCAACCCATTTTGACGTTCTCTCCACGTTCGCGCTGGGCAATGATATGCTCATGGAGCTAATGCCAAGACGCATGAGTGAAACGTTTTTCCGCGAGGACTAAACAAACAAATGTCGGACATCACGCCTTCAAGCGATATATCGCAGCCAGCAGGTGCACCACCCGCTGCGCCCGAGATTGCGCCATCGGCAGTGTTTCGCGCCGACAAACTCACGCCGCTCCTGTTGCGTTTCCTCAACCGTCTCAAGCAAACAGGGAAATCGGTACACACTATTTCTGCATACCGAAACGATTTGTCGATCTTCTGCCAGTTCCTCATGGAAGAGAAAATTGATCCGCGCGATTTTCAATCGCAGTTTCAGGAACGCTGGACTCATTATTTGAACCAGCACGGAAGAAAATCAGCAGCGAGCGTGCGAAGAGCTCTGATGAGCTCGCGTACCTTTCTGCACTTTCTCATCAAGGAAAAGGTGATTGAACGATCTCCACTTCTGGAGGCAAAATCGCCACGGCAACCGAATCATGACCTCCTTACGGTGAGGCCGGAGCATTATTTTAAATTGACTCAATACCTTTCTGCTGCCGAACGTGCAGCGGATCCAAAAGCGGTGCGAGATCTTGCACTGATACAACTGCTTGGCGAGTGCGGACTCAAGGCAAGCGAAGCTGCTCAGGCAAAATGGTGCGACATTCTCTTCGAAGGAACTCCCGATTCGGAAACAGCGACTGTCTCGATTCGAGTCGCCGGTCAAAATGAAAGACTGGTCAAGGCAGACAGCCATCTTGCCGCGACACTCGCTAAGCTGAAAAACGCCAGACTTTCGCTTTCTTTGAGCGCAGAACCACAAGACAAATTGTTTTACGGATTTCTCAATGTGAGCCGGCGCCTGAAGTCGGGAGGCCTGCACCGTCACGGAGTCAAGTTCGTGATCTACGAGATTTGTGAAGAGGTACTGGGCATACCCTACAATTCTGAAAGTCTGCGAAACCATGCGATCCTGCGATGGCTGGAACTGGGTCTTGGCACACAGCAGGTCGCCACCCTGGCAGGCTACTCATCGCTCAACTCTCTTGAACGCTTCCGAGCCAAGGCCAACAACCAGCGGCGTCCGCAGCGCCGAACAAAAAGATCTCAACCCGAAGGACAGGCATAGACATGATGCAGCAGGTCATCGGACAATGTGAAATTCTTGAGCTTGTCGGCTCTGGCGGACTTGGCGAGGTCTACCGGGCAAAACATTTGAAAACCGGCAACATCGTTGCTCTGAAGCGATTGCACGACAAATATCAGAACAATCCAAAACTGCTTGGCCTCTTCCACAAAGAAATCCTCATGCACTCGCAGGTGTCGCACAAGCACTGCGTGAAGTTTTTTGAAGCAGACCTGACACCACCCAACGCACATATCGTGACAGAATTTATTGAAGGCCTGAATTGTCACTACCTTGTTAAAAAAATCGGCCCACTTCCACCGTTGATTGCCTGCTCCATCACATTGGATCTTCTACAAGGTCTTGACCACATCCACTGCCTTGATCTGATTCACTCGGATCTCACACCTGCGAACATATTGTTGGAGGTGACTGGCAGAACTGTGCTTGCTGACTTTGGCCTCAGCTGCAATCAAGAGGTCGAAGATTACGAGGGCATGACAGTAGGAACTCCGGGCTATCAGGCACCCGAGCGATTGCAGCACGAGCCGATGACACCACTTGCAGATATCTATAACGCCGGCATCATCCTGCACGAGCTTCTCACTGGTGATCGAATCTTCCCCAATCCTGACAGCAAAGATGTCATGGCCCGTATGAAGAATCTTCCAAACAAGATTCATACGAGTGGCGACGCGAAAGTTGATGACTACATCTACAAAATGCTCAAAACAGCACTTCATTTGAATCCGCAAAAGAGATTTCCCTCTGCGCGGGAATTTATGTTTGCGCTCTATCAGGTCCTGAAGGCATACGATATCCGCTATACACGGCGTGCCATTCTGCAATGGATGACCGACGTAAAACTCACGAAGCTTGCGCCGCAAGAACCGAAACAGACCATTTACATCCGCTGATGAAAACCGAATCACGTTTCAGGATCGTATCCCTCGTGCCGAGCCTCACAGAAACACTGTGCCACTTCGGCCTTATGGAACAGATCGTAGGTTGCACGAGTTTCTGCGTGGAGCCCAAATCCCTGCGCCACAGTGTTCCTTCGGTCGGCGGAACAAAGGATGCGCGCATCGCCGACATCATCTCGCTGAAACCATCTCACGTTGTCGTCAACCTTGAGGAAAACACGGCACAGCTGATCGAAACCTTGCGCAGTCTGCAGGACGAACATCAATACAGCCTGATCGAGACATTCATCGATAAGCCGGAAGACAATTTCTCTCTCATAGAACTATTTGCCTCTGCTTTTTCGCTGCACGCGGAGACGGACAAGTGGATCGCCGAGCAAAAAATCGCGCTGCAGAAACTGACAGCATCGCGCGCGGCCGAAAAATCATTTACGTTCACCTATTTTATTTGGATGAACCCATGGATGGTCGCAGGCAACACCACATATATTTCATCAGTTCTGTCGTTGATTGGCGGTATCAACTCTATACAGACTTCACGCGAACCAAGCGAACGTTATCCCGAAGTGAATGCCAACGATGTGCGCCTGACTGAGAGCGATGTTCTGTTGTTTTCCTCCGAGCCGTTTCCATTTAAAATGCGTCATCTGCAGCAATTCCAGACAGAGGCAAAAATTTTGCGTCCAATGCTGAAAGTCGATGGACAAGCCCTGAGCTGGTATGGCAGCAGATTTTCGGAAACTCTGACTTATCTGGAGAAGCTCCATGCCGAGATACAAAAAGCGTCTCATTAGTTTATCGCTTGCAGGTGCTTTTGGATTTTTTGCGCTACTCGCGAACAACATTCAGGCTGGTGATAAACCTGCTCTTCTGGCATCCACAGCTGCCACCCAACAACCCGTTGAATCCTCATCTGCAATGGGAGCAACAGCAGTTCCAACCTACACCGTCATTTCGTGCAACGACGGTGACACCTGTCGCCTCAGGGCATCCGACAACACACAAGTGAAAGTCCGACTCGTCGGCATTGATGCACCGG
The DNA here is from genome assembly GCA_041171905.1 of Pseudomonadota bacterium. Taxonomy (GTDB): domain Bacteria; phylum Bdellovibrionota_B; class Oligoflexia; order Silvanigrellales; family Silvanigrellaceae; genus RFOM01. The sequence goes on along the minus strand of JBEDKY010000127.1, from coordinate 529 downwards.
AGACCGGCAAAAAGAACCGCAAGAAACAAAAAGAGGGACAGTCCGGCGGTCTTGAGGCCAAAGAGTTTCTCAACAGCCTCGTCGTGGGAAAGACCGTGACTCTGCGCAGCTACGGAGCCGATCACTACGGCCGCAATCTTGCCGAGATCATGGTCAACAACGAGCCTGCGAATTTGCGCATGGTGGCCGAGGGTTGGGCTGAAGTTTACCGTGGCAGGCCGCCGCAGGGCTTTGATCTGTCACGCTACAAAACAGCTCAGGAAGAAGCCGTAAAAAATAAAAAGGGCATCTGGAGTTTGCAAAACTACGAAAGCCCGAAAGACTTCCGCAAACGCAACAAAGACTGAAGAAAAAGGCTAATTTGACTTGCCCTGCGCAGGCTCGCGGGCCGAAAAAAATGCTCTAACGTTTTCCGCGACAGATGAAGGCAAACCCGCAAGTTCGATCAATTCATCCACACTCGCCTGAGAAATTTTCTCGACACTGCCAAAAACCGTGAATAGCTTTTTACGCCGCTTCGGTCCGAGTC
>JBEDKY010000126.1:0-11814 GCA_041171905.1 Pseudomonadota bacterium | reverse complement strand
TGCCGCTGCAGCGAAGAAATCGTCTCGCGCTGCGAGCGAAGGCGTCGTAGCTTCCGTCATTGCAAACGACCTCGGCAAGGGCTACCTCGTCGAAGTCAACTGCGAAACCGACTTCGTGACGCGCAATGAAGAATTCCAAGCCTTTGTTGCAAATCTTCAGAAGATTATCCTGAGCAACAGCCCAACAAGCCTCGAGGCACTGACCGGCTCTGGTTACACGACCGGCGGCACGGTTGCTGAAGCAACGACCAACCTGGTTGCCAAGATCGGTGAAAACATCACTGTGCGTCGTTTTGCAGCGCTGGGCGAAGGCAAAAATCTGGTTGCATCATACGTTCACGGCGGCGGAAAAGTCGGCGTTCTCGTCGAGCTCACTGCGGAAGGCCTGACGGCTCAACGCAGCAATCCAACTCTCAGCGAAATCGCGAAGGACGTCGCTCTGCAAGTTGCCGCTATGAAGCCTCTCTATACAAACCGCGAGGCTGTGCCGGCTGAAATCGTCAAGTCTGAGAGTGAAGTTTTCTGGACCCAGTACAAGAACCAAGGCAAACCAGAAGCTGCGCTTCCCAAGATTGTGTCAAGCCGCATGGACACGTGGCACAAAGAAAACTGCCTTACGGAACAGTTGTTCGTAAAAGACGACAGCAAGACAGTTGCTGCTTACGTTGCTGACGCAGGCAAACAAGCTGGAGTCGCAGGACTCAAGGTTGCCAGCTTTGTCCGTCTCGAACTTGGCCAAGGCGTCGAGAAGAAGAGCGGAGACTTCGCAGCAGAAGTTGCTCAACAGATTGCTGCGACAAGCAAGAACTGAGTTCGAAACTCGGAATCCGCTGTCGGTCTAAGAAAAGAAGACCCTCTGTGTTTCGGCACAGGGGGTCTTCTTTTGTTTGAGATTTCTCCCCCCAAAGAAAACGTCCACCATCAATATGTAACATACAGAAATCATTACATTATAAAAACAGAGCTTCAAGCACGCTGACTAAATTCCGAATCCTCCGCATCTGGACGAGGCTTTGCATGGCGTCACACACACAGACAAAAGTCGTCACGGCAAGTGCGCTCACGCTGATTGCTGCGTTGACGAGCTGCAAGGACAAAAACAGCCAAGACTGGTCAGAAAATGAACTCCAGTCACTACAGGTTTCGCTTTCATCAGATTCGCGACCTCCTGAACAAATCCTTGTCAGAACGATGGTGCTTGAACGCGAGTTGGCGCTGCGGATCATCAACGGATGGGCCACAGTGGTGAACGCGACCGAAGGGCGCAATCCTCACTCGTTGCTCAATCAAATCAAACGAATTTTTGATCCGGACCATCTAAAACCAATCACCGACAACCAAGCGTTAAAAAAATTAAGAACAGAGGGCTCAGGAACTCACGGCTCGGCAAAAAATCAAAGACAGCCGCAGGATTCAATCTATCACGCAATGTGGAGCCGGATTGCAGACGCTGCTGGCATCGCGGGTTTTTCACGCTCATCGAAACACATGAAACATTATCTCAACAATTCAGGCCGGCCCATACGATATGCCAATCCCGAGACTGAAAAAATCATTTCCACCATGAAAAGCGCAAGGAGCCCCGATCCCTCGGCCGAAGAAGCTCAATTCACGGCCTATCAAATAAGGCAAAGAGGCAGAATACTCGGCGCCGAGCCATCGCAATCGGAGGCCGAAATGATCGGCCGGATGAATCAGCAAGAGAGAGGATTTTATCTTGCCCGAATCAAAGTAATGAAATCGCTTTCAGAATTTATTCAAAAGCAGAGAATCAACACAGCGGGCGAACTTGTAGATGCGGTAAAGAACATCAGCCGGAAAAACTACCCCGTCAAAGGCATCGGGCACGATGGCGACTGGACGCAGCATCGTCCGGTCGGAAAACACTATGGTGTGATGACTTCCGACGCCAATTCAGATCTCTACTTTGCGCTGGGGGCTTTTACCTCTGGTTATTCGGCAACCCCGATTGAAGTCCGCGAAAAAGAAGGCCGCGTTGATATCCGCTTTGCTCAGAGTATCTCCATATTTGACAAGTATAACTGGGACGAAGGTAAATTCGTCACACTTTTTACCGGTTGGTGCTGGAACCTCAATTCAGAGCATTGCACAGAAATTGAAAAGCTCACCTCACTGACGGTCACCGACAAAACAATCGGCCGACTGCACAAACTGGGAATGGCGCGAGAGTTCGAAGTTTTCGGACAAACTTCCGTTAAAACGGTATGGGATTCTGTTCTTTTTTCTGATTTGAAAAGCCAGCAAAAACGGCGCGTCTGGGATGCTCTCGAACAAACGGTCAGTGAATTTATGCAACAAGTTGAGCTCATGCCAGACTGAGCCGGCATGAGCTCAACTTGTTGAACGTGACACACAATTGGCTGGGATCTTCCTCAATGCCGACCGGTAATATTGATCGAGCCAGGATAACTTACATCGAGAGGATTTCTTTTTCCTTTGCCGTGCAAAGCTCGTCGATCTTTTTTGTATAGGAGTCAGTCAACTTCTGAATTTCGTCGTTGCTGCGCTTCACTTCGTCCTCAGACCAACCGTGCTCTTTTGTCGCGGCCTTTGATTTCGTGTTGCCTTCTTGGCGGTGATGACGAACTGCAATTTTGGCATCTTCGCCGATCTTCTTAACCTGCTTTGCAATTTCCTTACGACGCTCTTCAGACAACGCAGGAATCGGCACGCGAATAATCTTGCCGTCATTCTGAGGAGTGTAGCCGAGTCCAGATGTCAGAATCGCTTTTTCGACTGCAGTGAGTTGCGATTTGTCGTGTGGATTGACTGTGATGAGACGTGCTTCAGGTGTTGCGAGGGAGGCCACCTGCTTGAGCGGTACACGAGCTCCGTAAGACTCAACCCTGACGTCATCAAGAAGACTCGTGGAGGCGCGGCCCGTGCGGATTTTCGTCAGGTCATCCTGAAGAGACTTGATTGACTTTTCCATGCCTTCTTTGACTTTTGAAACCAGAGCATTCTTATCCATCTGTTTATTCCTCAGCTGAGGCGGGGGCCAAAACGGCATTCCCGCGTGTCATCCGCTACATACTGCCCGCGAAAGCGGCTGTCCAGCTCAGAGACCCAAGCGACTGCGGCGGAATTGCTTTTTGATTTTCTTGATTTCGGTCCATGCGATTTCAGAGGTTTCGATGTTAGTCAGCCTCATTTCGACCTGATAGGTGACAGTCTTGTAGCCGTCAGCCTCGGCGACTTGGCTCGAAATTGCGCCGACCATGAAAAAATCAGCCGATTGCTGCTTCCCCGGACCCTTTGCAGCGCCCTGCTTCACAACTCCCGATTGCTGGTATTTGTACTCATCGAGAATCTTCTGCCGCTGTGTGCCGTCCAGAAAACGCACCTGACCGCTGTTGAGAAGCTCATTGCGGACAACTTCAAACAAAGCCTTGGTGTCGATTTGTTCGGACGTGCGGTTCTCGATGTCGTCAACGAGAAGAAACGGGCGCTTGCCCTGAGTTTCACGGGTGTATTCCTTAAGCCAAGGCTTGGCCAGCGCCGAGCGAATCATTTGCTCACCGGTCAAACGGGCATCGGATTCGTTCCAACGGTCGTCGACAATTTCAATCTTGTCGGGGTCGGCATAGTTGCCCTGCGTGGTCTGACACGAAGTCACAACTCCCGCGGAAAGAATGAGAAGGCCAGAAAGTATGCGTTTCGTTGAAAACTGTGTCATAGGGAACAACCTCGCTCCGAAATTTTTTTGGGTGCGAGGCAGTATATCTGTGGGTAATCCGATGGAGCAAGACCATCGGCCCAAATCGGAGTGTCGGGATGCAGGGTGAAAAATTTCTGTCGGTCGGCGACGACCTCGGTTTTGACTTCCTTGTTATTGGCAGCGGTATTGCGGGCGCCAGTCTGGCACTCAAACTTGCTCAACTTGGCAGCGTCGCGATCGTTTGCAAAGAAACGCTCGGCGAGACCAACACCCGCTACGCTCAGGGCGGTATCGCAAGCGTTTTTCTCGAACACGACAGCTATGAATCGCACACACAAGACACCCTCGTGGCAGGCGCAGGTCTTTGTCATGAAGACGTCGTTCGCAAAGTCGTCGGCGCGGGTCCTCAGTCAATCCGTGAACTCATAGAGCTCGGCGTTCAATTCACTCCCTCTGACGGCAAGAGTCCTGATTTTGAGTACCACCTGACGCGCGAAGGCGGCCACAGTGCGCGGCGCATTATCCACGCCGACGACATGACCGGTATGGCGGTGCAAAAAACTTTGTCGGCAAAGATTCTCACGCATCCCAACATAAAGGTTTTTGAATTTCACACCTGCATCGATCTGATTGTCACGGACAAAGCCTGTCCTGATTTTTCAAGAAACCGCGCATTGGGCGCCTATGTACTTGACGAAAAACAACGCGAAGTGCGTTCCTTTCTCGCGAAATGCACCTTCCTCGCTACCGGTGGGCATGGAAAACTCTATTTGTACACATCGAACCCAGACATCGCCTCCGGCGACGGAATTGCGATGGCGTGGCGTGCCGGGGCGCGAGTCGCAAACCTCGAATTCATGCAGTTCCACCCCACTTGCCTCTACAGCGCCAAAGAAAAGAATTTTCTAATCACCGAAGCCATCCGCGGCGAAGGCGGAATTTTGCTCTCGCGCAAGGGCGAACGCTTCATGGAAAGGGTCGACCCACGCAAGGAACTCGCACCGCGAGACATCGTCGCACGGGCCATTGATGCCGAGCTCAAAAAAACTGGCGAACAGTATGTGCATCTCGACATTTCTCACAAGCCAGCTGAGTTCATCATTCAGCACTTTCCCAACATCTACTCAACTTGCCTCGACCTCGGCATCGACATCACAAAAGAACCCATTCCGGTTGTCCCCGCAGCACACTACAGCTGTGGTGGGGTTGTAACCGATTCGCGCGGCCGCACGGGAATCAAGTCACTCTGGGCGCTGGGCGAGGTGGCCTGCACCGGACTTCACGGCGCCAATCGGTTGGCCTCCAATTCGCTTCTGGAGGGCCTTGCGTTCGCTGGGTTCATTTTTGAGGACGTCCAGTCGCTCTGGGAGAACATCAAGGCCAGCGCAGTGCCCAAGGTGCCCAAGTGGCAACTTGGCAAAGCTTGTGAGCCCGACGAAATGACTGTGGTGAGCCAACTGTGGGATGAAATTCGCAGAACCATGTGGAACTACGTGGGTATCGTCCGCTCCGACAAACGCCTGGCCAGAGCCGATGCGCGTATCCGACAGATTTCCGAAGAGATTGAAAATTACTATTGGGATGTCGTTCCGAGTCGAGCACTTATCGAGGTGCGCAATCTTGCAGCAACCGCTGCGCTCACTGTCAAATGCGCGCGCGCACGCAAGGAGAGCCGAGGCATACATTTCTCCCTCGATTATCCGCAGCTTGATGATCCGTCGTTCCGCAAGGACACAGTTCTTTGCTGAGTCAGCCCTTGACAGTGTTTTACCGCCGCTTAGCCTTTCGCGCGTCGGGAGTTTGGGGTATGAGGCCCCACATATTTGTAGTTGTACCTGAACCACTAGGGAGGCCATAAATGGCAAAGTCCATCCGTCCTTTGAATGATCGTATTCTCGTTCAACGCCTTGAAGCTGAGCAGAAGACAGCCGGCGGAATTCTGATTCCGGACAACGCAAAAGAAAAACCCGCTGAAGGCCGCGTAATCGCTGTAGGCAACGGCAAGACCCTCGAAAACGGCACACGCCGTCCTCTGGAAGTCAAAGTTGGCGACCGCATTTTGTTCGGCAAGTGGAGCGGAACAGAAGTGAAAATCGACGGCACAGAGCATCTTCTCGTAAAAGAAGACGAAGTTCTCGCAGTGCTCGAAGGCTAATTGCATACATCACTGAAATTCAATCCAGAGGTAAATTAAAATGGCTGCTAAGATGATCAGCTTCAACGAAAGCGCTCAAAAAAAGATTCTCGTCGGCGTGAACACGCTCGCGAACGCAGTGAAGGTCACTCTCGGACCTAAGGGCCGCAACGTTCTTATCGAGAAGTCCTTCGGCGCACCGCTCATCACCAAGGACGGCGTCACCGTCGCCAAAGAAATTGAACTCGAAGACAAGTTTGAAAACATGGGTGCACAGATGGTCAAGGAAGTCGCTTCCAAGACCAACGACGACAGCGGCGACGGAACGACAACAGCAACCGTTCTCGCACAGGCCATCTACCGCGAAGGTTTCAAAATGCTCGCGGCCGGCCACAACCCGATGGAACTCAAGCGCGGAATCGACAAAGCCGTTGCAGTTGTCATCGAAAACCTCCGCAAGGTGGCGCGTCCGGTCACGAACAACAACGAGATCGCACAAGTTGCTTCGATCTCGGCAAACAACGACGCGACCATCGGTAAAATGATTGCCGAAGCCATGGACCGCGTGGGCAAAGACGGCGTCATTACCGTTGAAGAAGCCAAAGGAATCGAAACCTACGTCGACGTCGTCGAAGGTATGCAATTCGACCGCGGCTACCTCTCCCCCTACTTTGTCAACGAACAAGAGCGCCTCGAGGCAGTTCTCGACAATCCATTCGTGCTGATCTTCGAAAAGAAGATTTCCAACATGAAGGACATGATTCCGCTGCTCGAGCAAATTGCGCGCAGCTCGCGTCCTCTGCTCATCATCGCTGAAGACGTTGAAGGCGAAGCACTCGCAACTCTGGTTCTCAACCGCCTGTCCGGCAACCTGAAAGTTTGCGCAGTCAAGGCTCCTGGCTTCGGCGACCGCCGCAAGGCCATGCTTGAAGACATTGCCATCCTCACAGGCGGAACTGTCATCTCTGAAGACATCGGCATGAAACTCGAAACAACCGGTCTCACAGAACTCGGTCAGGCTGCGAAAATCGTTGTCGACAAAGAGAACACGATCATCACAGGCGGCAAAGGCAAGGACACTGCCATCAAGGCACGCGTTGCTGAACTCCGCGGCCAAGTCGAAAAAACAACCTCCGACTACGACCGTGAAAAACTCCAAGAGCGTCTGGCAAAACTCGCTGGTGGCGTCGCGGTTATCCGCCTTGGTGCTGCAACTGAAATCGAGCTCAAGGAAAAGAAGGCACGTGTTGAAGATGCCCTCAATGCAACTCGCGCAGCAGTTGCTGAAGGTATTGTCGCAGGCGGCGGCGTAGCTCTGTTGAGAAGCTCAGTTGAACTGCGCAACCTCAAGGGCGAAAATCCCGAGCAAAACGCCGGTATCGAATTGGTCCGCCGCGCTCTTGAAGAGCCTGTGCGCATCATTTCGACCAACGGCGGCTTCGAGTCGAGCGTTGTCGTGGACAAGATCCTCAGCAACACCAGTGCTGCTTGGGGCTTCAATGCACTGACCGAAAAATATGAAGACCTGCTCGCGGCAGGCGTCATCGATCCAGTCAAGGTCACCCGCTGCGCGCTGCAAAACGCGAGCTCGGTCTCCAGTCTGTTGCTGACAACCGATGCCATGATCTCAGAGAAACCCAAAAAGGAATCTGCGGGCGGCATGCCTGCCGGCATGGGCGGAATGGGTGGCATGGGCGGTATGGGCGGAATGGGCGACTTTGACATGTAAAAGTCGAAGGAGTCGCTTTATGCACTCCCATAAAAAGGCCGCGCGGGCTCTGTCCGGCGCGGCCTTTTTTCATCCATTCCGGGTACTTCCATTAAATTCTGACCAACTCGTAAAGCGGATTTGAAATTTGGCCGAATAAGCCACAAATATAGAGATATCTGGGGGCGCGCGGTGTGGATGCGACGGCCAATTTGTTTGGTAACCTTCGCTGTGAGCGCGCTGTGTAGCTGCACGAATCAATCAGTTTTTACAACTTCATCAACAGTCGAAGCCGACAAAGAACAACCTATCCCGCCCATACCAGTCACCGGTAGCTTTCTCACTGGAGACGTCGTTCGTCCGGAGGGCAGCGTCGCAGCGAACGGGATTCTAGACATTGTCGATGAAGTTCAGGGAGCAATTCTGCACTCTGTGAATTTGAGCGATGAAGGTGATTTTTCACTACCGTTGAACAAAGTGCTCTCGGCTGAACTCGCACTCCGCATCAAGGATCAAGATAAGTACATTTTCACCATCGTCCGCCTTCCGGCAGATATCGTGCAAACGATCAACAAAATTAAAATCGCCGCCGGTGAACCTGTACTCAACGACTCAATTCGGCCTACGGAAACCATTGCCGAAGACTCAACTCTAACCTTGAAACGCAGGATGAGCTTAAAGTTGCCTGCCAACGGTATCAGCAGTAGCGGATCGGCCGAGTTGATCTGGCAGACCGACAAAAAACAAAAAGTCTTTGCAGCGTCTCTCCCTCTGAAGGATAAATCCGCCTCAGAATCAGCAATTATCTGAACTCAAGTTGAAAATCAGAGCGACGAAACCGGTGTACGTTTTGGATGGAAAACAGAAGGCTCGCAGGAGCAATCGATAAAAATTGTATTTTCAGAAGATGAAGGTCAACTGTCAGGCTGGAATGGAAAATCAGATTCCATACCCACTTGGCCCGGAAGAGCATCAAGTGAATATATCATTTCCGATTTCTCACAGTGCACCTTACGCGTTGCCGGACAACAACCCGCTGCAGGTGAATTGTCAGTCGCCGCGGGCAGCGGTTGTGGTGTTCGCCGAGGAACGAATGTCTTTCCATTCAGTACTGGCAAAGATTTCTTCGCACGCGCGGTTGCGCAGTCTACGACAACAGTCAGATTGAGTCCGGTCTTTCGTTTTCCCGCGAATTCGCAGGGGCCGCAGATTTCCGCAATAGCAGATCAGTTGGTCGCACAAAACTCAGGAATTTCGAATCTGCCAATCTCTGTTGTGGACCCGGATTCTGATTTGAGCTGCACAGCTTCGCTTTCGGCTACATCATTCAATGAAACACTGATTCCCAACAGGAATATATTATTTTCAGGCTCGTTCCCGAACTGCAGGGTCAGCATCTTTCCCGCAGGCAATCAAACGGGCACCTCAACAATCATCGTGTCGGCGACAGATAGCCAGCAAACTTCCTCGGCAGTGTTTACCATCGGAGTCGATTCTCCCATCGAGAAAAAACTTGTGCTCGGACAAATCGACGAAATCCGCGGAGCAGCAATTGGCGGATGGATTTGCCAGCAAAATACGGAAAAATCCCTGAATATCGAGGTTTACGCGCAGGGAATCGGTAATTCAGGCACGCTGATTGCAACCGGTCGTGCAGATCGTGTCTCCGAGCCCGCGGTCGGAGCAAATTGCAATTCGTCTCTGGGCAAACATCGTTTTCTCATTCCCATTCCGGCCGAGGCTGCCGTTGCGTTTGCTGGTTCAACAATTTTTATAAAAGCACTTGACGCAGTGAATACTGACGCGCGCTGGTCGGCGACTTTGCAAGGGTCGGGAAGCTTTTCAATTCCGATTGGCAACACTGTCATTGGACGGATTGATATCGTTGCCGCCGACAGGATTGAGGGCTGGGCGTGTCAGCGCTGGAATGAAAATTCAATTTCTATTGTAACGATGGCAAAACCGGCCGGAGGTAACTTAGAGTCAATTCCACCTGGGGGAATTGCAAATAATGACTCAGAAGAAGAAATTGGCATCATGTGCGGCACATCTTCAGGCAAGCACAGGTTCGTTGTCCCACTGGCGTCCGCGACAGCGACCGCATACTCTGGCGCGATTATCTCAGTTTTAGGAATTGATGCACTGACGGCAGACAAACGCTTCAGTGCAGAACTCGAAAGATCAGGGCAACTGGCGCTGCCTTGAGGTTGTTCAATATTAAGTTAATTTCCTGTGCCGCGATTTACGCGGCAATCGGTGGTGTCGTTCACTACCTCGGATGGTCCGAAACTCAACTTTTTTGTCATCCTGTAAGTAAGGCGTACTAGGTCTTTTGTTCTGTTTCTCTTGTTTTAAATTCTCCTGGTTATGATGGAGAATTATTGAATATGATGTTTTTTCCGCATGTTCTTCTTTGCTTTTTTGTGTTGGTGGGATGCTCACGGGAAGGCGGGAGTCTTCCTCTTTCAAAGAATCAAAAGATTGCCTATTCGCCCCCAAGTGAGACTTTGGAGGCTGAGAGCTTTTCTGAATTTGCACCGTCAACACTCCTCATGGTGCCTGGCTACACTCAGTTTTATCCGGCAAAACAGTTGAAAGTCTTTGAGAAGAGATATCGTTTCGCGCCACAGCAGGAAGCCACTCTAATTTATAGTTTCAAGATGCGAGAGGGGTTTGAATTTGTGAAGGGCGGAAAACTTCCTGGATTGGGTGGCGGAACAGCAACAACCGGTTGCGATCCTGTAGATCCCGAGGGCTGGAGCATGAGGTTCATGTGGCACCGTAAAGGCAAAGCCGTCATTTACGCCTATCATCAGGATCGCGAGAACTATTGCGGAGACAACTGGGACATCGGAAGTTTCACCATCGGAACAAGACACACTCTGCAACAGTACATACGTATCAATACTCCAGGCCGCAAAGATGGTATTCTTAAGGTATGGCGAGATGGCGTTTTGGTTCTTTCTCGTTCGGACGTTCGATACCGAGGCAATGTGTCCACCAACACTGCTCTTGTCGATAGATTCCTGCGCAGCACATTCTATGGAGGCTCCGACATTTCTTGGGCTCCTTCAAAAGTCACATCAATCGACTTTGGTGATTTCCGTGTTTTTGCAGGTTCTCCTGACAAGATGAACTGAACACAATCCTGCGCAGCTTATTTTTCAAAGACCTATTATCTCAATTTTTCTTTTTAGAGAGAAGTAAATCCTTTTTGAATTTCGGTCACCAGTTCGCGCATGGCAAAATTGCTACGATTGTCTGCCCTCAGGATAACACAAATTTCGTCCTGATAGCGTGGTGCATTTCTAATTTGAAAAAGTTTTTTGTTGCTCCTGTTTGCAACACGGGAAGGAAGAATTCCTAAGCCACATCCGTGTGATGCCAGTTCAGAAACAACCTCCAAACTCTCTGATTCGATTACCCTTGGTGAAACCAGAACAATGTTTCTCAGCTGGTTGAGGATGTGCTGGGTCTGACCGAGAGCTGATGCACAAATAATCGTTCCACCATTTTTGATTTGATCGATTGACGACTTTGTATCAGAGGACCAAATGGTAAACTCGTCTTTCGCAATTTTTTTTATCACCAAATCGGGATGTGGAATTGGATTGATGACGATTCCAATATCAATACGCGAAGCAATGACTCCCTCGGCAATGCGTCTCGACAAGTCATGAACAAGTTGTATTTCAATCTTCGAATGTTTAGCCAAGACTCGAGGCAGAAATGTGGGCAGAGAGTACAATGCCACTGAGGGATGACAACCAATAGTGTAACAGCCCTCCATCGCGATTTCAGATGCTGTGGCTCTGTTTCGAATTTGTAACCACGTATCCAAGAGTTTTTGGGTTTGTGCGAAAAGCTGCTTTCCAGCCTGGGTGAGTACGACTCCCCGTTTGCTTCTAATAAAGAGGTCATGTCCCAGCTCATGCTCGACGCGGCGAATTGCTAAAGATAGCGACGGTTGCGAGATTCCAAGTGCCTCTGCAGCGCGAGAAAAGTTGAGCTTACGTGCGGCTTCCAAGAAATAAGCGAGATCATCTGGTGATGGGGTCATAGATTTTCCCTATGATAATTATAACGAAATAATTATTTAATCTATTTTAAAAATGTCGCAAGAACCTTGCAGGTCAAAAGACCATGCTCAGGGTTTGCCAAAGTGCTTCATGTGAAGAAATGCGCTGTCTTGAGTCAGAAACCTAACAAAGGAGAATTTTGTGTTAATTTTTAAAAATTCATTTCGGCATCATGTTATCTTTTCAATTCTTTTATCCGTGAATAGTTTTGCAT
>JBEDKY010000125.1:0-4385 GCA_041171905.1 Pseudomonadota bacterium | reverse complement strand
GATAATTCACAAAGCGCTCTTGGAAATTTTAAACGACAGCAATTAATGAAACAAAGCAACCGGATTGAAAAAGATTTCTCAGGAGACAAATGAGCATGAACTCTGTAATTCGCACCTTTGGATTGGCCTCTTTCGCTCTGCTTGGCGCATGTGTCAGCAGCCGCGACTCAGCGCCCAACCAACAGTCTGCAGGCCCGCTCAAAGCTCAAGTGTATCGCTTCAAAAATCTCGATCCGGTCGGACGCGCTTATTTTCCGCGTGAGTTTATCTACAACGAAGGCGGCTGGAGCGGAGCAAGCCGCGTACAGACTTCGCCGAGCGTCTTCGTCCGCGACGAAATCTGGACGGTCAACGACCGGGGCCTCAATCTATATCTTGAAAAGAAGGACTCGACTCCAGAGGCAAGCTTCAACGACGGTGACCGGTACTTTCCGGTACCCAAACACCAACAGACTCTGTTCAAGATCAAATTCAATGCCAATGGTCAGGGAGTGGTCGTCGAAAGGCTTGGCCTGCGTGAAAATGGACTCCCGACAAACGGACTGCCATCAGCACTCGAAAATCTTGCAACCGGTGAACGCGGCTGGGAGATGAAAACTCCGTCGGGCCCATTTGTTCAGCTATCGAACTCACTGCAGGGATACGACTTTGAAGGTGTCGCTCAAACTTTTGATGAAAACCGTCAGCGCGAATTCTGGCTTGTGGAAGAGTATGGTCCGGCTTTGATGAGAGCTGGGTCATCGGGAAATATCATGCGCCGTTGGGCCCCTGCGCGGGACTTCAAGCCTCAGTCAGGTGCGCTGCCGTGGTCGCTCCGCCACCGTTCGGACAACCGAGGTTTCGAAGGAGTGGCAGTGTCGGGCCAGTTCGTTGTTGCTGCCATGCAATCTCCATTGAGCCCGACGGGAGGCCGTTCCGGAGACGCCGGTCATGGTAATCCGCAAACGCCGCTGCATCGCATCATTCGCCTCAACAAAAAAACCGGAAATGTGGAGCAGTTCGCTTACGACCACACGCCAGCCTCAGTTGCTCTGGGCAGCTCTCACCAAGACGTTAAAATCGGCGACCTTGCCGCGCTGGACGACAACGGGCAACGTTTCCTCATTCTGGAGCATTCCAGCAAACGCAAGCATATTGTTCTGGTGGAAGCGATCATCCGTCCCGACACAACCCGACTGGCTGACTCTGTGGCCTATGAGGCCGGTAAAACTCCCTATAAAGCTATAGAAACGCGCATTATTGCCGACCTCGCACCAGTCCTTAAGGGCTTCGAGCTGCCGGAAAAAGCAGAGGGCATCAGTGTGATCGACGACAAAACAGCGCTGATCATTTTCGACAACGACCACTGCATTGAACCTCTTCTCGCCAAAGCTGTTGCTCCAAAAGAATGCGAAAACCTAGCTGTGACACTCAACTTCGCTGAGCCGGTTTTCGCCCGTCGCTGAAGCAGCACACAGCACCTCTGATTGTGTGACAAACAGAGGGACATCTGCTATCCACCAGCTGCTTCAAGGGAGAGGTATTCGGAATGAAAAAGGTCACCGTGTATTCAACACGCGCTTGCCCATACTGCGTCGCTGCGAAAACTCTTCTCAACAACCTGCAGGTTGGTTTTGAAGAAATAATGCTCGACCACCAGCCGGAGCTTTGGGGCAAACTCAGCGCCGAGAACAACGGCTGGCGGACTGTTCCGATGATCTTTGTCGGCAACGAATTCCTGGGTGGCTACACTGACATCAAGTCGCTGCACGATGCCGGGCAACTGCTGCCAAAAATTTACTCTCCCTGCTGAGGTATTGCACATGCGCTTTGCACGGCCAATCGCACGTCTGCAAACGTTGTGTCTCACCCTGCTGACTGTTCTGCTGAACCCCGCATGCGTTTATCGTTTTGCAAACCGCGACCGTCAGCTGTCGGTCCAGCCGAGAACTTTGTACGTCAGTCCTGTCGGTGACTCATCTGCAAAAGCAGGTCAAGCGGCGAAATTAATGAGTGCTCTGCGCCGCAGACTGACTCAGGACAGGGCATTCATCATCACCGATCTACAAACAGCCCGCTGGGGACTCGAAGTTCAAATCACCGACTCCCTGCGCTCCATCACACGGGTTGAAAAATGCACGCAGGGAAATGAAGTTCTCGCGAGCGGTGCCGTGCCCTGTTCGCAGGTCAGTGCCTCCGGCCGCCTGCCCGACATCTCGGCCGAGGAAGAGGTTGCCCTGCTGACCATTGAAGCACGGGCTATCGACCTGCACACGGGCGCGGTCCTTTTTCAAACAAAACTCACAGACCTAAGTTCGGGCGCCTACAATATCGTCGGCGACGGAACTGTCCGCGCGTCAATGAGCGGCGCCGCCGACTTGCATGTATTGCGCTCCATGGAGAACCGCGACAACGCAATCGAGGCAATAGCCAATTCGGCCGCGGCACGTATTTACGACCAACTGATTTCAATCCCCCCCCCATCACCGTCGCTCTGACTTGCAGGAGTAGAAGCCATGTTTACTGAACTCGTCCGCCGCAACGAAAATCATCTCAAAACAATCGCTACGGCTGTCCGAAGTCTGGGCATGGATGCAGTCCTGAAGGCCAAATCAGGACACGTCGGCCTTCCGCTCGGCGGCGCAGACATTGGCACATTTCTTTACTTCGCCGCGATGCAGCACGCTCCGCAGGATCCACGCTGGCTCAACCGCGACCGTTTCGTTTTGTCTGCCGGCCACGGTTCGATGCTGCAGTACGCTCTGCTGCATCTTGCCGGCTACAATGTGAGCATCGATGACATCAAAAATTTCCGCCAGCTCGGAAGCAAGACACCCGGCCATCCGGAATTTGGACATACCGACGGCATCGAGTGCACAACTGGTCCGCTGGGTCAGGGAATTGCAAACGCGGTCGGAATGGCTCTCGCAGAACGCATGCTGGCGGCGCGACTGAACAAAGACGGACACACTCCAATCGCACACATGACTTATGTGTTGTTGGGCGACGGCTGCCTGATGGAAGGTATTTCAAGCGAAGCCTGCAGTCTTGCCGGTCACCTCAAACTCGACAAGCTAGTTGCCTTCTATGATGCAAACAACATCACCATCGACGGCACAATCGACATCACTTTCACGGAAAACGTCGGCAAACGTTTTGAAGCCTTTGGTTGGCGCGTGCTGAACGCCGACGCGCACAATTTCAACGCCCTGGCCGAAGCGCTCGACACGGCGCTCAACGACAACAAAAACACACCGCGTCCGACCATCGTCATTTGCAAGGGTATTGCCGGAAAAGGCTCGCCCAAGTGGGAAGGCAAAAACAAGATCCACGGCAACCCGATGAGCGCAGAGGACGTGGTTGATGCAAAGAAAAACCTCGGCATCAGCAACACCGAACCATTCTGGGTCAATGAAAACGCTTATTCATCGGCGAAGGAATGTTTGTCGGCCCATGCGCTGCGGCGGCACTCCGTGTGGCAAAAGAACAGCGAGACCATGCTTGGCCAGTGGAAGACCAGCAATCCGAGCGCGCTCGTCGCTTGGCAGGCGCACACCTCAAACGCAGTGAACGTCGACGCCGGTGACGCCCTCTGGGATTCACTCGGTGCAAAAATGGCTACGCGTGTCGCGGCAGGTAAAGCCCTCACAGCGCTGGCTGCGGCAAATCCCTCGCTTGTCGGCGGCAGCGCCGATCTGGCCGGCAGCAACAACACCACTTTGCCCGACACCTCGTTCGTGCAAGCCGGAGAATACGGCGGCCGCAACATTCATTTCGGTGTCCGCGAACACGCGATGGCGGCGATGTGCAACGGTATTGCGTTGCACGGCGGATTCCGCCCCTATTGTGCAACATTTGCTGTCTTCTCGGATTACATGCGTCCGTCGATCCGACTCGCCGCGCTGATGAAAATTCCGACAATTTTTGTTCTGACGCACGACAGCTACGCTGTTGGTGAAGACGGACCAACCCACCAGCCCGTCGAACATGCGGCCAGCCTTCGCGCCATTCCCAATCTTGAAGTGCTCCGCCCGGCAGACGCACGTGAGACACTGATGGCCTGGGAACTCGCATTGGCGCATCAAAGTACGCCCACAGCCCTGCTACTGACGCGTCAGGATGTTCCCAACCTCGACGAGCATCTCAAAGTTTCCCGCACACCTGATGAAGTTGCAGAAGGACTGCGCACGGGTGCCTACATCCTTAAGGATTTCGATGCTCCGGAAAACGCACAAAAACTGATTCTCCTTGCCTCAGGCTCCGAGGTTGCAGCAACTCTGCGCGCTGCCGAACTTCTGCAGAAGGAAAAATTCGAAAACCTCAGTGGCGAGGGCGTGCGCCTGAACGTGCGCGTCGTCAGTTGCCCCGCTCCGCAGAAACTGTCACGTAACCCGCTCGCCCTGACG
>JBEDKY010000124.1:0-3566 GCA_041171905.1 Pseudomonadota bacterium | reverse complement strand
CGGTGGGGGAAAGCCTCACTTACAGAGGGCAACTCGTTGGGTTCCGTTGCGTCTTCGTCCCGCCCCCGCTCACGGATCCCTTGGATACCGGCGCCCCCAACGTAGCAGTGCAACGGGTCGATGCTGGGGGTGTTGCAGTGGCAAATAACTCCGTTACGGTGAGCGGCGGTGGTTTTTGGAATTTGGGCATCTCGGTTTCTGATCCTGAAAACACAGGTACAAAGGCGAATCTTATTGCGGTTGAAGTGCGTCGGAAAATTGCGACGACGAGCTCTAACTTTCCAAGTGCAACAGACCCCATTTATAAATCGGGCTTTAATTTAACCTCGTTGCCTTTTGAAACGGCGTGGGAATTGAATTCAACAACCAATCAATACACGCGCAACGATGAAAGGTATGTGAATTATCTGGTTACAGCTATCGACCCAGCGGGAAACACGCGCAGCGCGACGTTCTCGGTGCAAAACACAAAGAGCTGTCCACCAGGGTACATTGGTGTGCCGGGAAACAGTACTGCTGGGTTGGGTAACGCCAACGCCACTGTACCCAATGCCAATGCGAGCCTCGATCCGAGCCGTGAGTTTTGTGTGATGAAATATCCGGCCAAAGTGATGAGTGCGGGAACCACGGCTGCACAAAGCACCGTGGGTGGTTTTTTTGAGCCGATCATGAATGGCAACGCGACTTTTGCAAACACCTACACGTATATCGATGCCGCATCCTTTGCCTCTGGTATCACTTACCTTCCTGAAAGTCGCTCGAGCGGCACACCATGGGTGGCGATCAGTCGTGACAACGCGATAGACGCGTGCCGCGCACAACAGATGCAATACTTTGGCAGCATGCCCGACACCATAACAGGCACCGGATTCCAGCTAATGTCTAATACGCAGTGGCAGGTGGTGGCTCGCAATGCCGAAGCACAATCTGTCAACTGGAGCAATAATGCGGTGGGGAACGGGGTTTTGAATCGAGGGCATTCAGACAACGCAATTTCTGTAACAGAAGAATTGAATTCATGGTGCTTTGGTTGCTCTGTATTCAGAGGACCGATGTTAGCTGTATCCAACTCAGTTTCGGATTCGAACTACTATTTCGCTACGGGGAACACGGCTACGAAGGCGTGGAATGCGCAAGGGACATCCATTGAAACGAGTTCTGAGCAAAAACGCACCCACACATTGAGCAACGGTGCTGTGATTTGGGACATGTCTGGAAACGTTTGGCAGTGGGTGAATGATGTTCGAAGTGCTCTGGGAATTCCAGCCGCTGACGATACGGCGGGCATGTCAACGAATGCTTGGTATTCTTATTTGAACGGGGCAACCAATCGTTTTTCAGCAACCGGCAATTTGATTTTCGGAAATTTGGGGAGCAGCGGGCTTCAATTTTCAGAGTCGAAAAACTCAGGTCAACTGTTTGGTGGATCCGCCGGCGCCGTGCGTCGAGGCGGCAACTGGTATAACACGTCCAACAGCGGCTTGTTCGCGGCGGCTCTGGACACTGAGCCTACGGGCACGTACGATCACATCGGGTTCCGTTGCGTCTTCCTCCCCTGAGTCGCGGCCGTTACACCGCTGCTTTTTTGGTTTTTGGGATTTTCCGATTTTGGTCTTTGGATGAGGAACGTTGGAGCTGATGAAAGACTTGGTTAAAAAACTTGAAAAGAGGGTCCGTTCGGAAACGCTGCAGCCTTTTTCCGAAACGACAAACATCAGGGTGGTCGAACACAAGAAAGGTCAAATTGGTCGGGCCAGCGCACACGGTAACGGCCGAAAGAGGCCTCGGTGTTAGCCTTTCAAGCGGGACGGTTGACATCGCATCCGGTCGTTTCGGAAAAGTATGTTCCTGTTTCGGAAACAACCTCCACCGTTTCCGAAAAATTAAAAGAGAATCGTCGACCTCGTTTGGGTCATCATGGACTCAACTGTTATCATCGTGCGGTTGATTTTTTTACGCGCGAGGCTTGGGAATAGCTCGCTTCGGATTCGTTTCATCTGAACAGCATCCATTCGAGAGATATTTTTGTGTCACGATTCCTGATTGTTCAGCTTCAAATTTTGGAGGCGTTGGGAGCTGGAAAACAACACTTATGATGGCACAAAAAATGAGCCATTGTGGCAGCGCCAGAGCGGCTACAGGCTGTTTATTTGCGCTCATGTCAGTAAAAAAATCGCTCAGCTGCGCTCTCGAGAATGAGCAGAAATTGATTGAAGAAAAGCTCTTGCCAGCTCTTATTGCCCTCTATCGGACCGTCGAAAAACGCGGACGCACTTGAATTAAAAGCACGCTTGCGATTGCGTTCTGCAGCAAGGAAGTGTTTATGAATGAGCAGCAGGGATAAGAGTGCATTTGCTATGAGTCATTTAAAATCGTTCTGGATTATTGAGACAATGCGGGAGCGATATTGAGCTAAGTGATTCAAACTAAGATTTACGCAGATGTCTGCGCGCCTCTGATACTCTCGACAGGCTTCGGATTTATGCACAAGTTTCGAAAGATCTTTGCTTTTTTTTCGATGACGCGTGCTTTGAAATGTCCGAAAAATCCGGCGAAGTTTGGAAACAACTGGGTGGATGGCTAAAAAGTCTTCGACAAGTCAAAAGCCGATGAAAAATGTTCTTCTCGCAGAAGCAGTCGCCAGTACAGAAAATCTTTGGAGTGCCTTTCGAGAATGCGAGAGAGGCAAAAGTTCAAAGCTGGGTTATCAACGTTTTTACTTTGGCATTGGCGAGCGACTTGTGGAGATTCAGCGTCGACTGATGGCGGGAACCTACGTGTGGCAGGGATACCGAGAATTCGTCGTCAAAGACCCCAAGGCAAGAGTCATCATGGCCGCCCCGTTTTGTGATCGGGTTGTCCACCATGCCGTTCATTGCGTGATTGAGCCGATTTTAGATCCACTCTTGACTCAAAGAACTTATGCGTGTCGCCATGGAATGGGTTCAAGCCGGGCTGTTGTTGATTTATGGGCGGCGATACGGGCGTATGGTGAGCGAAGGTATGTTGTGAAATTGGACGTCGAGCGTTATTTTGCAAGTATCTCCCATGACGTGTTGCTCCATCATTTACTTTCGAACCGGCCTGATGAGAGTCTCAACAGTTTACTGACGTCACTCATTCGCACAAGTCACAAGGGATATTCCCTGACGGGACGAGGGGTTTCGATTGGCAATTTGACGAGCCAATTATTTGCAAACTTGATGCTCAATCCTGCTGATCGGTTTATTGAAAAATGTCATCCGCATGTGCAGCATTTTCGATACATGGAAGACATCGTGCTTCTGGTAAAGTGCAAAAAAGATGCTCTGGACTGCGCTCACGCTGTCGTAAAATTTGTTTCGCAACTGCTGTCTCACTCGATTCCATTTACCAAGGTAATCACTTTGGCATCCAACCCAGTGTCTTTTTTGGAATATGCCGAATTTCCTCATCGAGATCCACCTGATTTCCTGATTGAGATCCACCCCGTCAGGTCATCGCGTCCGACGAATACGTTTTCGATTTCCACTGGATCTCAATGGCTGTCAACCCCCTTGGTCTGAACTCGTTTCTTCCGCATCGAT
>JBEDKY010000123.1:0-7097 GCA_041171905.1 Pseudomonadota bacterium | reverse complement strand
TTGGAGGTTTTCTCTTTTTTGCTCGTTCGAAAAGATCCCAAAAGTACTGCCGCGGATGAATAACGCTCGGCAAAAAATAGTCATCCGCGGCAGGCTGGGGTCTGGGGCGATGAGCCCCAGTGTGCACTTACACGCTTTTTCGATTTGCGCTTCCTCGCAAACCCACCATAGTCACTAGACCCATTGACGCATGGCGGAAGGACTCTGCACATGACTGGCCGATGCTGAAAAATCGATATCCCGAATTTTCAGCGAACTACATGAGCAATGAAGGACGCTCTGAGAAAGTAAAAAAACTGGCCCAACAGAGCGGCCGTGGCGAAGTTGCCGCATACATGCTGTTGGCCTCGGTGCCGCAAACCTATAAAGAGCTTGCAAACATGACGCTGAAAGAAGGGCTCATCAAGCAAACACCTGAATGCAGAGGATGCTCTCTTGCCAAACTGAATGGAGAATGGCTTTGGGATCCAGTGCGCAGGAGCGAAAAAAACTTAGGATCCTGTCTACGCATGTGCTGGATTGGTGGCAGTGAAGGCCCCAGCACCGCGTCGGTGCGGGATTATTTTCAAACTGACCCTTCGGAACCCGACTATCCGAGTTTTTCTCAGAAACTGAACAAACATTTTGCGGAAGTCCGCAGCGGCGCCCCGCTGTCGGTTGACCCCATCACTCTCGCCACGCAACTGCAGCAAAAATACGTCGCCATTCATCCTTTTATTGATGGAGACGGACGCACCAGCCGCTATTACATGGAAATCGTCTTGAACAGCGTTGGACTGCCGTTTCCAGTTCTCAATGACTTTTGGGCCGACACAACACATTTTGAGAAAGACTACGAGAAGCAGATCCGCGATGGTATCTCGCGTACGATTGAAGTCATCAGAGCATGCACGGCATACGCAGCATGCAGGCAAACTGAGTCTCCGGAATTTAAATTTGAGAACATCTGTCAGGAGAGCACCTCACAGACGTGCAGCTCAAAGCTGAGCTTTTCGTACGGAACAGCGGGGCAACTTCAGGATTCAATCTCCGCCTGCGATTGCACAATCCGCTGGAATAAGGACTCCGAGTCCGCGAAATTCAAAGGGTGTCAACAATGAAAATTTATGTCCGACGCTTGCCTTTCAAAAATCATCGAAGAGAGAATCTTGTTCCTGCGGTTCTCTTCGCGTGTTGTGCGGCGTTGACATCCATGGGCTGCAAATCGCGCAGCTATAACACGAACGACGTCAAGACTCTGTCCATCAGCACCACCAGCTGCCTCGCGCAGGAGGCTGATCGTTCACTCCCCCTGATCTCCTCTCCCAGTAAATCCACTCTGACTTATCATTGGACTTATGACACAGCTGCAGAGACTACTGCCGGAGCGATTGCGATGGTTAAAAGCCGTCTTGCAAAGGTTGCCTCTGAGCCGATCACAACGTACAACGATGCCTTTGGTCCGGGACTTTACGTCGCAGCCGACCCTCTGACCTCGCGTGGTTACGGTGATACTTTACTGATCGTTCCCGTTCGACGGGATTGTCAGTTTGGATTCACCCTCGATGAATCCTGGGGAGACGCCAAGAGTGTTTCACTCGTGAAATCTTCGCTTGCCGGCATCGTCTATCCCTTTGGCGGGAAATCAAGCCGTGCGCTCGTCATTCGATCCGTCGCCGCAATTGACGTCGATAAAATAGAATCCGTTTCAATGTCCGAAAAGAAAGAAGTTCCTTTGAGCGCGATTCCTCTCCTACCCATCAATGGAAAAGTGCGTTGGATCGACGCTCTGCGCCATTATGGAAACCAATTTC
Organism: Pseudomonadota bacterium; assembly: GCA_041171905.1. Classification (GTDB taxonomy): domain Bacteria; phylum Bdellovibrionota_B; class Oligoflexia; order Silvanigrellales; family Silvanigrellaceae; genus RFOM01. The sequence goes on along the minus strand of JBEDKY010000123.1, from coordinate 5,304 downwards.
TCTGGCACATGAGCCCCGACACTGGAAATTTGAAGAGCATCCTGAGCAAAACACGCACCGATAAGGGCAACGTCACTGATCAGGGTTTGCTGTTTATCAAAATGATGGAGCTCGTTTTCCCGTCGCTAAGCGTTGTCACTCCATTGCAGAACGCGCTCAGGGCGGGCTCCGGACAGCAATTGTTCCCTTGGTGCCACGAAAAAACTGAGGGAGGAAGCAAACCGTTCAAAAGGTCGATCGATTCCTTGGTCTACGGCAGATGCTACATGACAGCCATCGGCCATTCTGTTCGCGAGATTTTTCCTGAATTCGCTTCTCTCATGATTGAAGAATCGATGAGCGTGACGGAAACGAACCGCACTCTGGTGATCGCGGGTCTTTTGCCTGCAAACTGGAATGCAGACACGCCTCTTTTGGAAACGGGAAAAGAAGTCATGCGGCAGATATGGGCTGATGGAGCATTTGTTGCGGCCGCCGCGCACATTTACAAGGTTTCTGATGCACTCGATACGGAAGATTTTTCATCCGGCAAGACACTCAATGACTGGCCGGCGCCGGCAATTAAATGAGACGATTTACTTAACATTTGGCCCGCACGCAGAAACCGCCACCAGGGCAAAGGCGCCTCGAGAAGTTTGCGGGCTTTCAGATATTCCGCACCATTTTTTCCCATTACAATAGCCGTGCACTGCCGATTGCCCTGATGGGACGTCAGCACCTGCCGAAAAACTTTTGTGATGTTTTCTTTGCCGTAACGGGATACCAGATTTTCCCAGCCATGATACGAAGCGTCGAAGCTGAATTAAGCTCTTTGAGGGTCGGATCCTTGCGAAAAATCCACCCCTGTCAACCCTCACAACCCCACATTTTTCGTCGGCCGTCGTCTGACCTTGTGCCCGATTTTGCCCTTTGGAAGTGCAACTCTCCCAAATCCCCACCCATCCCGAGGTGCGTGGGTCAAAAACGGCAAACACCCGCCGTCCTCGGTCGGTTTGGATAACTGAACCAAGCGGGACGAGGGCTTGAGTGTTTTCGGATGTGGAAGGGGCCTTCGTTAGTCCGGCCACCCATAGTCGACATCCCCGCCCGCCCAATCGTTGCCATTGCTGCAATCAAGCAACTGCCGGGAGCGGGCTGGTGCAATGGGAGGCGCCCGCAAAAGGCGCTTTTTGTTTGAAAATTGTTCATAAAGTATATTAGTATTGGTTCGTTAAATAAAATATCCACTCTTAGTAAATTTCTCGTTTGAAAAAAAACCATCAATTGGCTAAAATAGACGGGAGGACTGTATGTATCGTTTATCACTGGATCAAATCGAAGCGTGGAAGCGACATCCCCGTCGTAAGCCCCTGTTGCTGCGAGGAGCCCGACAAGTTGGAAAAACATGGCTAGTTCGCGAACACGCAAAGTCATATGCGCAATTTATTGAAGTGAATCTTGAAGAGCGTCCGCATCTGATCAGGGCTTTTGTTCAAAATTACGGTAATCCAGAAGCGCTCATCAGAATTCTCGAAGTTGAGTTCAATCAAAAAATTGATCTCAAAGAAGCCTTGTTGTTTTTTGATGAAATTCAGATCTGCAAAGAAGCGATTCTCGCTCTTCGTTACTTCAAAGAAAAAGTCCCCCATGTTCACGTCATAGCAGCGGGTTCACTATTGGAATTTGCAATTAGCGAAATTAGTTTTCCCGTTGGGCGAGTTGATTTTCAGTATCTTTTTCCAATGAATTTCTTTGAATTTCTGGTTGCTTTGAATTATCAAGATCTTGCTGCGCAAATATCGAACCTAAAAAATATTGAGAGCATAGACGAGCATTCTCATGAATTACTCAATTCGTTGCTCGGTGACTACTTTTTAACAGGCGGAATGCCCGATATTTTGAACGAGTATATTTTATCGAATCGCTCTTTAGCAGCTGCGAGTCTTGCGAAGCAGAATCTTCTAACCAACATTCGCGAGGACTTTTATAAGTATGCGTCTCGGGCAAAATTAGAATATGTTCGAAAGGTTTTCGATTCAATTCCCGCAAATCTCGGGAAAAAAATTAAGTTTACGAACATCGATAGAGAATCAAAATCGAGAGACCTCTTGGCTGCAGCGAATCTGCTGCGCGATGCTGGTATCATAAACATCGTCTATCACACGTCAGCCAATGGTATTCCTCTATCAGCTGAGTGCGATTTTTCAAAATTTAAAGCCTATCTGCACGACATTGGCCTTTGCTTGAAATTAATGAACGTTGGTAAGCAGGAATGGCAATCGCTCATCAACAAAGGCGAAATCGCTGAGCAGTTTGTCGCTCAGGAGCTCCTCAGTTATACGCCAGCCGCAGCTATTCCTGAGCTGTTTTATTGGCATCGCGAATCAAAAGGTGCATCTGCGGAGGTTGATCTTGTCGCAGGTATAAGTGGACAGGTGACTCCCATTGAAGTGAAGTCAGGTGCCAATCTGACTTCGAAAAGTTTAGGCGTTTTTCTGAGCGAAAAGCCATCTGTCAAGTGTGGCTACAAATTCTCGCCTCAGCGATTTAGGCAAGTAGGAAAGATAACGCTCCTGCCGCTCTATGCGACCGCTGCCTTGTTCAAAGTCTCAGGAACTTAGAACGCTCTTGAGGTCGCGATAAAACCTCTTAGGGCGCTCGAGCCAAGGAATGTGTCCACAGTCATCGTAAGTAGGCAGTTGGTTTTGCTTAGCTAAGCTCCGGATCACGTCGAGTTGAGACAAAGGAACGACATTCTTGTCTGATTTCAGGAAACTGACCCCCCCCCCAATTTCAAGGGAAGCTGACCCCCATTCATCTCCCAGCGCAGGCGGCAAGCGTCGCACACCGCATTGCTTTTGGACCGAATGCAGGTCAACCCATAAGGCGTTTGAAGACACAAACGTCGCTGTGGCCATCCGAACAGAACTTCAAATCCAACAGCACTGCCTGTCTTTCGTGACCTTCTAAATTTTTCGCACAACTGGCCATTTGAGAATCTGATAGCGTAGGTTTTAATCTTGGAAACGTGGATTCCACGGGAGCCAGGATTGGGGTTCTGAGTGCAAGACATCCCAGTTTTCGAGAAGTGTTTGAAGGTAGCGGACTGGGGAAAGTGAGTTGAGTTGGGCGGTTTCCATCATAGACATTAGGATGTCGCCAACCTGCGCACCATTTTGGGTTTGGAAGAAGAGTGAGTTTTTTCTGTGACGGATTGCTTTTTTCAGCGCGCGCTCGGTTGTATTGTTGTCCAACGGAACGCCCGCGATTTTGTAAAACAAGGTCAACTCGTTCTGATGCTTCAGAAGATAGTTCCATGCCTTGAAGCGATAGGAATTGGGTTCAAGGCTTTCGACCATTTTGGAAGCATGACTGAGAAGCTCTTCAAAGAGAGGTTTCGATACCTCCTGATGAGTGCGCAAGCGCTCATCAGGTGTGGACGATTTCGACTCCTCGTCGACTTTGTAGATTTCCGCGATTCGACTGAGGACAAACTCAGTGTCCGCCGGATAGTATTCTCTCAGGTCATAAAAGTTCCTGCGAGCATGAACGAGACAGTAAGCCGTGCGAACGGTATGTTGAGTTTTGTATGAATCGTTTGAAGAAAGTGCATCACTCATTGATGTTAACGGTTCTTCAGATTCTCGAAAGAGAAGAAGTTCACCGAAGTTCTCGCCGCAGTGTTTATTTGTTGTTTTGTAGAGCACCAGCTGATGGTTCTCAGGAGTCACGCACCGCATGGCGGTGGTGTTGATTCCCACCCGACCTCCCGGCGGGGATGTGTTCTTTGATAATTTTTGTAGCTTTAATATTCTGCGCAGCAGAATGATTTTCATGGGTGAGTCGTCGCGGCAGACAAGTTTTGAATTAGCTGCCGCAAACTCCAACGATTCGAACACTGGTTTGATGCTTTGAGCAGCCCATGCAAACGCTTGGAACTGACGCGAATCGTCGATCCGAAGTCCCATATTTTGAGTGAAGTCTTGAATGCGCCAGCTGGTCATTCCTTGGCAGTAGCGAAGATTTGCAAGCAGCGCGATGATTGAGGCATGCAGACCTGCATGACCTTGTTGAAAGAGTTTTGGCTCAACGGCTTGCTCGGAATGTTCACAACTTCGGCAGCGGAGTGTCTCGAGTTCGGTAATAACAATCTCTACAAAGCTTGTGGAAACGACCATTTTGCGAGTTCTGGGTTTGTCGTTGTAGAGCCGTCCTGTTGAACAGTTTGGACAGGTTTCACCAGCCTCGTGGGTGTGAAGGCAGACTTTTTCTGTCCGCACCGGAGCAATGATATTCAATTGATTTTTCTTCCGACGTTTTCTGGGCTGAGCGTCACTGGGTTCTTCATTGTCGATGTCGTCATCGATGTGACCATGAATCTCAGCGAGATCATCCGACGCAAACAGAGTCGGCAATGATTCAGTGCCCGAGCCGAACGCAACTTCTTTGAGCTTATCCAGAGCAATGTTCTTTTCTGAGGTGGCTGCATGGAGTGCTTCAAGAGCCTGCAATCCTGAGAGGAGGAGGTCTTTGGTCTGCGGTTCAGCCGAGAATCTCTCGACGACGAGGCTTCGGGCCTTGATCATTTCGTCGGCAGAGTATAATTTCCGTTCCAGATGCACTTGCATCGAAAGACCTTTGTGTGGGATTTGTTTGGCGACAACTTCATACAAGGTCTTTTTTATTTTGTAAAGGTAACAACTTCCACGTTCTTTGAAAATTCGCTGATTTTGGATCCCCTTGCCAGAGAAGAACAAGTAGCTCTCTTGCGTGATACACGGAAAGAATCTGATCACCATTCGGCCAATGCAGGAATCGCCCTTTTGAAAGTCGTTTTGTGCACAGCCAGAAGCCTGTTCCATCATGAAAGAGCACTTTGACAGCGTTCATTTTTCGATTGCGAAAGACAAACACGCAACCATTCGTTGGATCGATTTGAAGTGACGTTTCGCAGACAGCTGAAAGCTTCTCGAGACCCTGCCTGAAGTCGATGTGACCATGGACCACATACACCGGCGAAACCGGTGAGATGGTCAACATGGCAAACCCAGCTTGAGCATTTGATGAAGAAAACTCACGGCAGCAGGATGCGATGGATCAATACGAATCTTTAAACCACTCGGATGTTCGATTTCCACGCCAGCAACAATAGACGTCTGCTGAACCGGTATAATTTTGGAAACGGTAATTGTTCCCTTAGAGAGCGGTGGTCTCCCACGCCGACGGGGTGGCTCGCCGATGAATTCCTTCAAACGGTAGTAATCAACTTTGGCAGCCTTTGCGACGAGTGATGACGGCAGAGATTCACAGGCCGAGCGTGCCAGC
>JBEDKY010000122.1:0-4010 GCA_041171905.1 Pseudomonadota bacterium | reverse complement strand
GCCCCAGCGTGCCGCGGCCTCGTCGGCGGGAATCTGCAATTCATAGCCACGATAGATATCAAAAGGAAAAGGTTGCGGGCCATCGGATGGCAACAATGGGCGAGGTGCGCCGATTGAGGTCATGATCTGAAATTTGACTTTGTTGTTCTTGGTCGTGACAGCCTCGCCAGCAAACCCGAGAATGTAGGGAGTCACCGCTTGACCGCTGCTTGTGCGCACTCTCCAAACAACCCGCAGATCGCCACCCGCTGCACCAGAGGGTGTTTTGCAAGAAGTCAGCCGAGTCACCTCAAATTGTGAATCAAACTGTTGATGAGTGAGCCCCTGAACCTGTGAGCCTGAGTTGAAATCTCTCGGCTTGCATCCAAACGTTGCCGACAGGCCAGACACCAGGACGGCGAGTGCCGCGAAGTTCGCCCCTGTTTTTGCAAACAAACTTGATTTTCTGAAACGAAACATGTCGCCTCCTGACTCAAATATCCGGAATTCCCGCCCTAGGAGCTTAGCAAACGCACGGACAAGGTAAATGTCAGCGAAATGAACAAAATCTTCGAGAAATGCTTTCTCGAATCAAAAATTTTCTGCCTGAAACCAGAGATTCGGCAAGCTAATGTCAGGCAACGCCCGAGAGACGTCGGATTTGCACTCGGGCTTGACCGCAACTCACCATCGCCGTGAGGTCAAAAATGAAAAAAATTGCAGTGCTGACGATTGATCTCAGCAAAGCTAAATTATTCGTTCTGCGTCCGGCAGAGCGTCCGAGCGAACAATGGAGCCCTGTTCTTAAGTGCGAGGAAACTCTTCCAAATACACACTGGATCAACCAAAAAAATGAAACCCTGAGCGGCGGAAATCGCTTCTCATATCATGTGGGACTTTCGGGTATGGCGCAGACCATGCATGGCTATGACGATCATCTGGAAAGGCATCAGAAAGAAATCAGCAAGCGTTTTGCGCGCGACGTTGCGGGAGTGCTCTCGGACTTTGTCGCGCAGCACAAAACCACCGAACTGGTGATTGTCGCCGAGAGCAAAATTCTGGGTGATCTGCGCGCCCAGATTGGCAAAGAGCTGCGACAGCTGGTGAACATCCTTGAGCTCGGTATGAATTTGTCGAATCTCTCAGCCACGGATTTGCACAACCACCTTGCCGGATTGGCAGCATTGCCGCGCCGCAGTGCGCCGGTCGACACGCAAGGCGAGTCACATGCCAGATCGGGGCAGTGGCGCCGCCGTGGTCTACCCTCGCAGGGCAAAGAGGAAGGCGCGGCAGCCTCATCAGAACCCATATAAAGAAATATAAATATCCATTAATATTACATTAATTATCAAATTTGAGAATTTAACTCATTCGACCCGATAACCCTCCGATAACTCAACGGGGTCAACGGAGGGGAGGAAAGCCTCAGATGCAGCATTGGAAGGACATTGCGCACACGCTCCGGCATTTCGTCCGCTCACCCCAGCAGATTGGCACGATCATCCCGTCATCGCGCTTTCTCGCCCGAAAAATGATCGCCTGCGTAAACGCACAATCGGCAAAGTGTATCGTGGAACTCGGCGCAGGCACGGGTTCCATCACATCCGAAATGCTGCGTCAGGCCGGAGCACAAACTCGGGTTTTAATCATAGACGTGAACGCCGATGCAGTCAGGCTCCTAAAGGAAAGACTTAAACAATCGACAAATGTCGAAATCATTCACGCAGACGCAAGATACCTTGAAAAAATACTTGGCGAACGAGGAATTGAGAGCGTTGAGGCGATCGTTTCAAGCCTTCCCTTCACAAGCCTGAGCAGCGAGATGACGGACGAGATACTCGCCACTGCTGCAAGAGTTCTGAAGGCCGACGGACACTTCGTTGCATTTCAATACACGACGGTCCTCAGCCGAAAGTTTGCCGACTTTTTTCAAATCCGCGCAAAAAAACTGGAGTTCAGGAACATACCGCCGGCCATCATTTACGACTGTATTTCAAAGAAAAAGGCAGACGTCCGTGTGAATACGCGGATAAGCGCATAAGATCGAAAGGAAGAGGACAATGCAGACTCACAACGCACGACGACCAATCGCACTGATGTTTGCTTTGCTCAGTGCAGTTGCCTGCAAGCCAACACAGTTTCAGTCCTCCAATATCCCGATTGGCAAAAAAGAGCCCGTCACGAAGAAGGATCTGCCGGCGAAGGTGTCCAGCGTTGGCTTGCCGATCTCATGCGAACAGGAAAAGTCGGCGGAAGTTCGACTCAACAATGCTCAGACGTCAACGGTTAACTTCGCAAAGAATTGCGTGTCTGACGGAAAGGCGGAACGGCGTCCGGCCGACATTGTTTTTGTCGTGGACATCACTGCGAGTATGGAAGACAGCCTCAATACGGTGAAGAACGGCGTCGAGAGATTGGCCCTGCAATTGCGGCAGGACAAAGGTTGGGACGCACGGTTTGCAGCAGTGGGATACCGGGACATGGTGACTCAAATCGTGCCTTTTTCGGATGAAAAGTCGCTGGCGATGGCTATTCGCGGCTGGTATGCGGACGGCGGAGATGACGTTCAGGAGGCAGGGCAAGCAGCACTCGCCGCAGCAGTCCGACTGCTGAGTCAGGATTCAATAAACAATCCCGGCCGCGCAGGCGCAAGCAAAATTATTCTCTACATCGCCGATGCGATCAGCTACGCGATGAACGGCAACCACAAGGACTTCTCCACGACGCAACTCGAGCAGGTGTTTGCCGCGCTGCCGGCAGAACTCAGGTCACAAATGAAGTTTTATCATTCCACCGCTCGGCAGGTTGAAACCTGTTCACTGTTGACTTTTTTTGGATGTGCTCAGCGCTCTATGAGTGCAGAACTTGCGGCTCACGGTCAGCTCAGCGCCTTGTCGCAGAAGATTGCCCTTTCGGGTCGGGCGTTTGAATTTCCATTCACAGAATCGATCATGCTGAGCGAATTCATCGACGAGTTTATTCCGGGACAATCGTGTTCGCTTAAATCAGCAGTCGCACGCGACCAAAAGGGAAATGAGCTCGCCCGCGCAGCCGAGGGCGGAGAAATGAAGCTCCCAAGTGGTGTGGCAGTGCAATCATTCATGGTCGAAGTGGAAAGATGTTGTGCCGGAGCACCTTCGTCCCCCGCAGGGTCGGCCGCACCGGCTGTCTGCTCCATCAGCAAGAAAACCCTCAGATTCATCCCCCAATAAACACGCCAAGCATACGATAAAACTTAAGATTATTTCCCGAATCATTTTCGGTTGAGTGGCCACGCGGCATCGGCTATGCCGTTGCTCTCGGCGTCATATTAACTCGCTTTTGGGGCACTGGTGGCCCTCCGCGACCAGTCGAAAGAACACAAGATCATGCTCCAGATCCGATTCAAAAACATTGCACTTTTGCTCAGCCTCTTCGCTGCCTATTCGGCAGACCGCGCAGTTGCATCGGAAACCTTTGTCGGTGCCGAGCAGTTCATGAAAATTCGCTGCAACCTCAGTGCAGAAAATGCCATCACGACCTGGAGTGGCAACGTCACCACGACCGGAGTCGGACCCGAAAGGAGCCAGACGCTCTTCAAAATTATCGGTTTCAATATTGCGCGCTGCTTTAAGGACGAGACGGGCAACTGGACAGTGACGTCACGAGAGTTGACGTTTTATCTCGACCCTCAGACTGGTGCTCTGTTGAACGAATGGAAAAACCCGTGGACTGGCGAAACAGTTCCTGTCGTTCACATCGCAAACGCACTGGTGCAGCAAAAGATTCCGGCGGCGGCGAAGCTTGTGACCGAGCGAACGGGGCAAACCGCGATTGTGCGCATCGATGTACCGCTCAGTTATCCAAACCCGCTGGCAGGCGACAATCAGTTCGCGGCCTACTCACCTGAGCCCACTTACAAGGCGCATGAGTCTTTCACCTACATTCTCTCACGAGCGGATCTGGATGGTCTTGCGTCCAGCGCACCGGTTGCCGACGTGCAGGTCAGCTGGACGCGAGTGAGTCCTTGGCTGCCATGGATGAAAATGGGC
>JBEDKY010000121.1:0-4566 GCA_041171905.1 Pseudomonadota bacterium | reverse complement strand
CATCCGTGTTCTTCCAGCCGAGAATCCAGCCGATATATTTGCCACCGTCAATGCGGCTTATCCGCGTCTGAATTATTGAATCTTTGACTTGTCCGACGCCATGATCACACTGTCGTTGCTGTGTTTTTCACGGTCGGCGATTTTGACAAAATGCTCTGCGGCAGCCACCAATTCTCGCACACGAAAAGGCTTTTGAAAGATCGCGTCTGCACCGATCAGGTGAGCGTCTTCGCGACTCACATCATCATAAGCGGTCATGATGAACACCGCCGGTCTTACCGATTTTCGTTCTTCAGCGATTTTTTTTACAAGTGTTTGTCCGGACTGGCCTGGCATGCGAATGTCGGTGACAACTAGCTGAAGTTCCAAAAAGTGCTTGCGGCAGAGCTCCTCTGCTTTGCATCCGTCGGGGGCTGTCAACACCCTCCACCCCCTCTGTTGAAGATGCCAGCTGAGTTCCTCAAGAATGGAATGTTCATCATCGACCAGCAAAGCTGTTGGTAAAGTGCCCATTGCCTGCAACCACCTCCTGCCTGTTGCTTGGTTGTCGGTCAATTTTCTCAATCATTGAGGTGTTTTAAAAAATAAATAAACGGGTCCTCAGGTTTGTCTCTCGGCTCCCGATAGCTGATGCAGGTAAAGGTGTTCAGCGGCACTAGTGCGGAGGTTGGTGTGAGTGATGAGCAGGGTAGCATTGCACAGGGCCGACCCGCATTTAGGGGTTCTCCGCGTCAACTGAGTCAGCAGCTTGGAATTCCGATTCAGGACATTTTGTCCGCCATCGAGTTCGCTCAACTTGAGGCTCTTCAGAGTGAATCGGGTCAGTTGGAATTTGAAATAAAGTCCGTCGTGTCGGCTTATCTGGAACAAAATCGGCAGCGCGACGCGGAACAGACTGGACGGTTGCACTCACTCCTTCGAGAGTGTCTTGATGCGTATCAGGATTCGGTGAGGCAGATGATACGTGAGGAAAATCGGGTCGCGTATCAGATCAAAGACATGACGGAATCGCGGTTTCTGGAAGTGCTCGGACAGGTGAGTCTTTCGATGGGCCGTGTTGAGGCGTTTGTCATGCAAGGGGCCCGACTGTTAAGCCAAATCGACTTGCGTTTGTCGCGTCTGGACGAGTTGAAAGCAAACGAGCCACAAGTTTCGGCGGCTCCGGCAGCGCCGGCTTCGCAGCCGATGCCCTTGAAGTCAGTAAATCCTATGGCACAGGTTCGTCAGCTCTCAAACAGTGAGCACTGGAAAGAATTTGAAACACAAATGACGAGGCTCTTTGCCGCGCAGGGAAAAATGGCCGATTCGGCGATAGCCGACTGGCTCGCATCGGCAAAGTCATTGCTCAACCTGGGTAGTCTCGAGTTGCGTCTGAACGGTGAGCATCTGCTTGAGGCAGTGCGTCCAGCACTGATGGATAACAGTTTCGCTGGCCTGCATTTTTCAATTCCAGCCGACGAACAGGTTCTGCCAGCGTTTGAAAATTTCCAAAATTGGATTCTCACTGAACGTGCTCAGGGACATTCTGCAATTTTGCTTTATTTGATCTTGATTTTGAATCGTGGGCCACAAATTAGCTGGTCGGGCTTTGTGATGACATTCGTTCAAGAAGTGTAAGTTAGAAAACAAATGCAGCGTGGGAGCCGCCATGTGGAGGGCACGGGTCGCGGACGTGATGAATCCGATGGGTTCTTTGGTGGGGCAACATGTCCGCAACGTAACACACTCTTATTTTCATTCCTCACAGAGGGATGCTCTGTTTCTTGCTGCATGGAAGCGCGCTATCGACCCGAGTTGCTCGATTTGTCTCAATTTCAACCCACAAGCTGCTCTTCAACAGAGTTTGCAGAAAATCGTTCAACTTGCTCAGGCTTTACTTGAGAACACAACCCATCATGCATCTGATGCCAAGATAGGTTCCTTGGGTAATTTGTCGCCCGGTTACGTTCCAGAAACTTATCCAGCGCACACTGAAGCCGCCGAGCTGGAATTGCGCGAAGAGGTTTTATATTTCTTTGGAACTCTTGCTGGTCTTACAAGAAACACGGGCACTGCCGAAAAGATTAGGTCATTCGAGTATCTCGCAACTGTTGTTGGTCAGAGGGATGAGTTGCTGCCGATGGTCGTCGGCGAGCATCTCGGCGAAAGTATGCGTCGGAATTTCGAATATCTTTGTTCACTCCATTATTTTCAATCGAATCATCGGCAGTCTGGACGCTTTGCAAAGCTTTATAAAGTTGAGATGGAACTTCAGGAACACTCCTTTTTTGATATGCCGTTCGAAAGTGCCGCGGAGCAGTCGTCCACGTTGGTCTGCAGAAAAGAAACACCAAATCGAAATCGGGAAGACGTATCAGACCATGCTGTGATTTTCCTTCCCTCGGCCTTTCAGGCGGGCGATTTTTCTGCGAGAGACAAACTCTTGTCTGCACTTGCCCATCATCTCTCAGCTGGCTTGAGGGAGTACTACTACGTCGATTCCTTTCACCAGCGGCTGCGTTGGATGGAAAGACTCTCGCGGGTTCGTCAGGCCGAGCGCAGAGAGGCTCTGCGTCGAGAGCCTCTGCGTGCTCAGGCTGTTTTGGATTCTCGCAGTGGTCGGCAGCAAATCGCAATTCTGTCTCCCGAAACGCTCAGTTTTCTTGAATTGCTGGTGCAAGCCCGAATTTTTACAGAATTTCCGCTTCCTCTTCAGGAGATACTCCACACCTCGGTCGAGCTAGATTCAGTGCGCCAGCGCGGTCACTGGGGGATGCCGATTGCGTTTGATTTCATAGTTCTCTGCGAGGCATTGGCCGCGCAATCGTATCAATTGCAGTCAAAGCGTATGATGGACACACTCACTGATTCCGCACTTCTGAAGTTCTTTGATGCAACTCTGCGACGTCAGCGTTTTGATAGCGATCAGTGTTACAGGCTACTCAGCGAATGTGTCACTGACTGATTAATTTAAAGGCACAAATGACGAAAATTCTGCGGTCCCACAAGATATTCCTTCGTGCAACCGGAGGGTGTGGACCTACTGACTCTCTTTTCGGACTTTCCGCGCGTTAAGATTCTCTCTGCAACAATCAAACATGCTTGCAGAGGAGTCTGGCCCATGAAGATATTTCGTTCGGCGTTCTGGCTTGTTTCGTTGACTGCCGGTGCATCTGTATGGACTTCAACTGCACAGGCATCCGCAGATGTTCGGCATCTGAAGTTTAGCAGCGAGAGGGCCTTGGAAAGATTTCTGCAAAACAATCCGCAGGCAGAAAGAGTGCACCCAAAATTGATGTGGGTTGAAATTGCTGAGAGCGGTGTTTCGGCGCTGTCGGAGGGCGACCTGAGTGCCCTTGGCATCGAGAAGAGTGAATCGGACCAGATCGTCTACCGTATTCCACGCACGGTGCGTGAGTTGCAGTTTGAAGCTGACGCCCCCAATACGAAACTCTGGGGAATCAGCAAAATTCTTGCTCCCGCTGCATGGAGTGTGACACGTGGAAGCGAAGATGTGATAGTGGCGGTTGTAGATACAGGAATCGATTACAATCATCCCTCCCTGAAAAACAATATGTGGGTCAACAACGCTGAGCGCAATGGCAAGGCCGGTGTCGACGACGATGGCAATGGACTTGTTGATGACGTTCATGGTGCCGATTTCATTTCCAACAATGCGACACCGATGGACGACGAAGGACACGGCAGTCATGTGGCTGGAACGATCGCTGGAAATCTTGCGGCAGAAGGGTTTTTCGGGGTCGCACCAAACATCAGGCTGATGGCGGTCAAAACACACAATACGCGCGGCGAGGGGAGTAAGTCTTCGGTCGTGCGCGGCATACTCTATGCGGCTGATCATGGTGCACGTGTGTTGAACTGCTCTTGGGGCGGCGCGCCTGAGGCCGGCGAGTACGATCAGATGCTCTTTGATGCCATTGCGTATGCGAACAAAAAGGGTGCTTTGCTGGTGGCGTCGGCCGGAAATGCATCGGACAACAACGACACAGGCATGCACTTTCCCTCGAACTATGAGCTGGACGGCATTATTTCTGTCGCGTCGTCCACCAATACGGATACCCGTTCGTACTTCTCGAACTATGGCTCCAGAACCGTAGACCTCGCGGCTCCGGGTTCAAATATCTGGAGTGCAGCGGCAGGAAAGCAGGGTTACGTTTATTTGTCTGGAACGAGCATGGCTAGTCCGCACGTCTCTGGTGCAGCGGCTTTGTTGGCATCCACACAAAGCGGACGCGCGATGAGTGCATCACAATTACGTGAAACTCTGATGAACAACGTGGAAAAAATCAAAGACTGGACCGGACGCGTGATCTCCGGCGGCCGGCTCAGCCTTGGCTTTCTGACTCGCGATTAATTCGATTTCGCGGGTGTTGCGTCGATCGAGTTGAGTGCCTCGAAGCCGGGAAGTTTGCTCAGATCAGGCACAACAACAATCTCGACTCGGCGATTTGCTGCGCGGCCCTCTTTGGTGTCATTGGGGCGCGCAGGTTTAGCCTCGCCATAGCTTGCGGCACTGATGCGAGTGTCGGGCATGCCTGCCTCAACCATCTTCTTCAGCACTGAAAT
>JBEDKY010000120.1:0-11801 GCA_041171905.1 Pseudomonadota bacterium | reverse complement strand
GCTGCGACCCGCCACGACGAAGCAAGGTTGTTTTGTCGGCTGCATACGACTTTAGCGCCAAGACCACCGTGAGGAACGATGGTGATTTCGTTGTCTTGCGCGGCTGGTATGATTTTTTCGCCAGCAAAGCCATCAGCTTCTTTCAGAAACTGCTGGAAAGCCGACGGCCAGTCGCTGACGTCGTCGGCGGTGAATACTTCAGGGCGGCGAAAAATCTTCATTCGCCGATGTTTTCTGCGGTCTGTGAGAGTTGCATGGATGCGCGTGAGATTTCGCTCTGCAGTGTGCTGAGCAGAACTCCCGTCGCGACTCCCACATTGAGCGAGTCGACCGCCGCCACACCGCCGGGGATTTTCACAAGATAGTCGCAGTGACGCGCAACTTCTTGGCGCATCCCCTTGGACTCATTCCCGACGACAAGAACATAGTGTCTGTCGAGCGGCAGTTCGTCGTGTCGAGCGCTTGCCTGCAGCGAGGAACCGACAATCCAGACACCGGATTTTTTCAACATTTCCAGAGCGCGGTTGATGTTGACTGTCGGCACGAGTTGAACGCTGAACGCTCCACCGGATGATGTCTTGACAACCAGCGGAGTGATTTCCGCCTGACGGTCCTCTCCAAACACCACAAACTTCGCACCAAAAAATGCAGCAGTGCGGAGGATTGCTCCGAAATTTCGCGGGTCCTGGACTTGGTCCAACACCAGGCCAAGACATCCATGCGGAGTTTCAGCAATCATATCTGGCAGCGATTGCGCGACGTCGTGAATCGAGATGGTCGGAATGCTCGGGACGCGCAGGCAAACACGCTGGTGATTGAGTTGCTCCTCGGAATTGAGCGGCCACTCTTCATCCTCTTGGCTTTTGCAGAGCGTGATTTTCAAACCCAAATTCTTGCAGGGTTCGATGATGTTTCTCAGGTGCGAGGGAACCTTTCCGGCTTTGTCGGCGATCACGTGCAGCGCGTATGCGCGCTGGTCGAAAGTTTCCTCTTGTTGAAGGCGTGCCAGATAGTTTTCAACGGGCCTGCGTCCCCAGACGTGGAATTGTCTTTGCGCCGTCGCAGGAGCTGCTGCGCGCGAAAATTTGTCGCCGGTGACAGTTTTCGCTGCCGAACGGACGGGTGCTTCTTTGCGTTCAAAAGCGCGCGGCGCACTGCGTGGTTTTTCGGGCCGTTCAGCGTTGAATCTGCGGCCTGCTGCCGGACGTTCCTCGTTGCGCTTGCGCGGGTTTTCGGGCCGTTCAGAGTTGAATCTGCGGCCTGCTGCCGGACGTTCCTCGTTGCGCTTGCGCGGGTTTTCGGACCGTTCGGAGTTGAACTTACGACCTGCTGCCGGACGTTCATCAGCGCGCTTGCGCGCAGCGGCAGGACGATCTGAATTGAATCTGCGGCCCGCCGATGGTTGCTCGTCGCCCCGCCTGCGCCCGTTGTCCGGACGTTCTGCCCCCGCACCGCGGCCGCCGGCGGGACGACGGTCTTTTGCGGAACTTGGCTGTTTCTTTGGATTATGAGGGCGTTTGGCTGGTTTCATTCGGATATGCCTTTCAGGGTGCTTCGAGAACCTAGTGCAGGTCAGACTCCCTTTCTTAGGCCCATGAATATGTCTGTTGCAAGTCCTATTGTGCTGTGTTAGCCAGACCGCTCTGCAATCTGAGGAAGGGTCCCCCATGAAACGTACATTTCAACCGAGTAAAAAAGTTCGCAAGCGTAAGCATGGCTTTCGCGCACGTATGGCTACAGCAAACGGCCGCAATGTTTTGAAGCGTCGCCGCGCCAAGGGTCGCAAGCGCCTTGCAGCAACGGTCTACGCCAAATAAGTCTGCTGACCGCCACAAGACGCAAAGAAGGCTCGCCTCTGGCGGGCCTTCTTTGCGTAATGAATAAAGAAAAAGTCTTTTTTCAGAGAAGATGAAAAAAAATATCTCAATTCCTAACGACTGACTGTCGATTCCTCCAGTGAGGAAGGTCGTTTAGTGGGATTCGTACCTCCTCATCTATTCAACCCAGGCCATGAGGAGGTTTTTTCATGCCTGCAGATCTTATTTTGGCGCGTGTTGCCAAGGGCAGCACCCGTGCACGGCTCTGTTGTTCGCTCGGTTCAGCGCTCGTTTTTTTGTCGGCGTGCAATGGCCAAACCGCCTTTGTCGAACAAAGCCGCACTCTGAAACGCGAAGTGAATGTTGCTTCCGCGGATGCTGACGCACGTGCACGTCTGGGAGGAGATGTTTCTGCGAGTGCTGCGGAACGCGAGGGTCCGATGAATCGCAACAGGGGCGGGGAAGAAGATGGAACGAGTGTGGCTGACATCGGCAGTCCGCAAAGCGAGGACGGAGTCGGCGTCGGCGTTGATGAATCAGCGAGAAGGCCATCACAGCTGCCCGACCAGTCGCCTGTGGACGCAGGAGGAGGCCAGCCGCGGCTTCCTTCGGATCAAGCGGGTCAATTGCCACCCGTTGATGATGTGGCCCAAGTCGACCCTCAGCCTCAACAACCGGATCCTCAGCCCCAACAGCCGGCTCCACTTCCTCGACAACCAGATCCACAGCCTCAGCTGCCAGTTAAGAAAGGACCGCGTGCCGGTGAGGTTGTCCTCGTTCAGCAGACACAGCCACGTGCAAAAGTCGACATCCTTTGGGTTGTAGACAGCAGTGGATCGATGGCTTGGGCGCAAAATCAGCTCAAGAGCAAATTTCAGTCCTTTGCACAAAAACTGAAGGAAACTCGTATTGATTTCCAAGTGGGCGTGACCAGCTTGGACGTCTGCCAAACCGATTCAACGACAGGGTATGCGGTTGCGAATGCACTCTGTCCGAGTGCAACCTACATTCCTGATGCTGTAAAAGTAGGTGGTAAATTCGTCGGTTCACTGCGCGGGTCTCTGCAAGCAGATCCGAGCAGCAAGAAAACAATCCTGCGTGACACGCCGGATTTCGTTGAGGCCTTTCAGCGCACAGCACTGCTGGGCACAAAAGGTTCTGCGTTTGAGCATGGACTGTGGGCGGCGAAGATGGCAGTTGAGAAATCACTCTCCGCAGGGGGTGAAAATGCTGGATTCGTTCGGCCCGATGCATCCCTGAGTGTGATCGTTCTTTCTGACGAGGAAGACGACAGTGTGCAGATGTGGTGCGAAGATGCCTATGGCAGGACAAGTTTGAACAGCAGCGGGCAACAGGATTCGAGTCTGTGCCGTGAAGGTGGAAGCTCTCCCTTCCTCGACGCCTTTGGCATTGCGCCCTATGCATTGATGAAGTCTGCCAAGGGAGTTCCTTTGACCACACATAAGTTCACTGCCGACCAATTCAAAAATTGGGCAGCAGGTGCGAACGTCAAGGGCAGTGGAAACTTCCGTGTCAGCGCCATCACTGGTTTGCGCAAGCAAAATGGTTCGATTGATTGCTCCATGAGCACAGGAGGACCGGAGGAGTCGGGTACGAATTATATCAAGGCGGCGCAACTCACAGGCGGTGCAGTTGAGAATATTTGTTCCTCCGACTGGTCATCGGTTTTGACCAACGTTGGTCAGAACACGGTCGAGCTGGCGACCCGAATCAGTCTGCCTGCAGGTAAGATTCCTTTTTCGGGAACACTTGAGGTGACCGTTGACGGACAAGTGCTGGATGCTATGCATTACGTCTATGATGCATCACTTCATGCGGTGGTCTTCAAAACACCTCCGGCGATGGGCGCCGAAGTCGTTGTCAACTACCGCGAAACTTTAGTGGATTAATTCGCAGTAGAATGGTTTCAGGCTTATTCGTGTACCTCATCGCTTTTGGCGGAAACACCGGAGACCGTGTGCAGAATGCACACGGTTCTCTGTTGCAGCTGCAGAAGTTCGGGCGCATTCTGCGACAAACCGGATGGCATCTGACTGAACCATTGCAGTCTGAAAAATATCAGACAGCATCTCAAGAAGAGTATCTCAACTTTGTATTTGAATTTGAAACCGGCTTGTCTCCGCAGGAGCTCTATACAGAAATTGTTGCCATCGAGGATCACTTCGGACACAACAGGATTCAGCGATGGCAGCCCCGCGCTGTAGATCTCGACCTACTGTTTCTCTGTCGGAGCAACCGCTCCGGTGCGCATTTCGATGCGGACCGCACGGTTCAATTTATTTCTCCAGACGGAAATTTACGTGTTCCACATCCTGAAATATTCAATCGTGCTTTTCTCTTGAAGATGATTGAGTGCGATTTGCAAATTTCACAGGAAAAGCTCCTTCAACTCAAACAACCATCTCATGTGGGAACAGAGTTCTGATGATGAAGAAAAAGATCGTTTTTCTAGGCACGCCGGCTATTGTCGTTCCGGTTTTGGAGCGGTTGCTGGCAGACAACAGTGAGTTCGAAGTTGTTGCGGTCGTCAGCCAGCCTCCGACTCGTGCGCCGCGCGGACAGTCGCTTATGCCATCTCCCGTTCATCAGCGAGCGCTGGCAGCTGGTTTGCCTGTCTTGA
Organism: Pseudomonadota bacterium; assembly: GCA_041171905.1. GTDB lineage: Bacteria > Bdellovibrionota_B > Oligoflexia > Silvanigrellales > Silvanigrellaceae > RFOM01. Next base: position 7,343 of record JBEDKY010000120.1, on the reverse strand, counting down.
CACCCGAAAATGCCAAGGCGGCAGATTTCTTGCAGGAGCTTAAATTATTAAAGCCTGACCTTTTCGTGACAGCTGCTTATGGTCAGGTTTTATCTGAAGAGTTTCTCTCCATTGCCGGATTTGGAACGCTCAATATTCATCCGAGTCTTTTGCCGTTGTATCGTGGTGCCGCGCCGGTGCAGCGCGCATTGGAGGACGGAGTGGAAGTCACCGGTGTGACAATCGCGCGCACCGTGCGTGCCATGGATGCCGGCCCTATCGTCGTTCAGCGAGAGTATCGGCCCGGCGACAAGATTAAGGCCCCTGAGCTTCTTGAACTGCTGTTTGCGATCGGAGCAAGTACACTCATTGAGGTTCTGCCGGAGTATTTTGCGGGCAAGCTCGAACTCGTTGAACAGGATCATCAACGAGCAACTAAGGCGCGCAAACTGGCAATCGAGGAGGGCTTGCTGAATCCTGACGTCCAATCATCCCAAGTGATTCACAATAAGGTGCGTGCATTTGCTGGTTGGCCTGGCACTCGCATGAAACTGATGAACGGTGATGAGCCCATCGAAGTGAAAGTTATCACGACCGACGCTCTGCTGAATTCGAAGGCAAAATCGCGCGATATTATTTTCGCGAATGGAGCTTTGGAATTGGTGTGCGGTGATGGAAGTGTGCTAAATATTCTCGAGCTCCAGGCGCCCGGAAAGCGCGCGGTTACGGCGCGCGATTTTTGGAACGGTTTACGAATTAAGTCCCTGCGCTGGGCGTGAACGAAAGGTGTCTTTCTGAATGAAAAATCTCGGCTGGCTCCGCGACGTCGTCGTTATTATCGCGGTGATGGTGGTTCTGCGCTCTTCAATTGTGAACTGGTACGTGATTCCGACAGGTTCAATGCTCCCGACTATCAAAATTCGCGATCATGTTCTGGTGAACAAACTTTCATACGGCTTGATGCTGCCGTTCATGGAAACGCAAATCTTGTCGTGGGACACTCCGAAACGCGGAGATATCGTTCTTTTTGACAGCCCGATGGAGCACATCACCTTTGTAAAACGCGTTATTGGCGTGGGTGGAGATAATATTTCTTTTGATAACGGCGTGTTGCAGATAAACAATGAGCGTGTTGCCGAGCAGCTTCAGGAAGACCGCACGCTACTTGAAGACATGGGCGATGGGTCTGCGTGTAATACGGGCGAGGGTAAAAGCCTGTATGTTGAAAAGTTTAATAACTCCGGCCATTTTCACTATATCCTGCGCAGTGTGAAAGGTGGAAACACAAATCTGGAGACGCGCACTTGGACAGTGCCCACCGGGAAACTACTCGTGGTTGGTGACAACCGTGACTGCTCCAATGACGGCCGCTACTGGGGCTACGTCGACAGTGAACGAATCTACGGCAAGGCCGTACGAGTGTTTTATTCAATTAATTCGGGCGATGGCTGGCTGCCGAAGTTCCGCACCGACCGCTTTTTCGCAAAACTGCAATAAATAAGACTTCAACCTGGATATTAAATTAGTTATGTCGCATTCACCCAGCCCGCTTGGGTGGGGTGCATGCTTTTCAGGTGTGCCCGCTGACGGCTTCGATTTGCCGTCCCAAACGGTTGGAGTAACGTTTCGTCTGTTGAAACAGAGGAGGGTGTTCATATGTTGAGAGATAAAGCGTTCCAGTTGGTTGATATGGCTAAGCAGGCTGTGCTCAAGGCGTTGTCGCTGACAGAAGAGGAAACAAAAGCTCTGCTCGGCAAACTTCCGATCGAGCAGATCAGTCAAAAGACGACGGTAGAAGTGGAAAAGATTGTGAACAGTCTGGTGAGCAAACTGCTGGATGGAACCACTGAGCCTGTTGATGCGGCCGTGCGTGCTGAAGTTGTGAAAATGATCGTTGAGCTCAACACAACTCCGCGCAACGTCGTTTCCAACTTGCGTTATCTGAACGAACTCGTTCAGGCGACTGCCCCACGCAGTCTGACAGACCTCAAAACGTTGCGCACGACATTGGCTGAACGCCTCATCGCGGACGCGAAAGACCGTCTCGAGAAAAATAGCGCAGCCGGCGCAGAGTCGGGCGCAGCAGAAGTAAAAGTGACCGAAGCAGCAGCTGCTGCCAAGAAGTCTCCAAAAAGCGGATCAGCCAAACACGCTGAGTAATCGTTATCGATTGAATGCGGCAGGATTTCTTCCTGCTGCCGGATTGGCCCGGTAGATTCTTACCTGAATCGCACCGGGCCAATTTATTTAACTCCCGATGGAACGACTCGCGTCCCGGCGACTCTGCAGATTTAAGGCCAATAGGTGGAACGTTGCCGGAAATGTTGGTTGAGCCAAACACGACGCTCTGTGTTTGGCCGCCAAGAGACGCTCATTCAAACTACTTCTGCACAAGATTATTTTCGATAAGACCATTGGTAAACAAATGTAAATACGCTCGTGCACGCTGCACCATCGAGTTATGCTGCGGACCTTCGGCGGGAATCTTCGCACCAGGAGAGAGCGTGTCACTTTGAATTTCAACTATCTCGGCGGTACCGCTGCCATCCGCTGGCGTTCGCACCACAAAACGACCTTCCTGATACCAAAACCAATCTCCCGCACGATTTGCCGCACGCGCGTGCTGCTCTGGCAAGAACACGTTCTGCCCAAAAGGCAACGGCACTTGAGCAGCAGACAATACAGGCAGGTCGAGAAGATCAACGAGGGTTGGAAAAATATCGGCGTGTTGGACAATCCGCCTCGAGAGAGCTGGAGTAAGTCGTCCCGAAGGATCAAAAAACATCAGAGGCACCCGGTAAATACTCTGCTCTTGTTTGAACAGCTCCGATTCCGACTCAGAGGTGTGATCGCCTGTAACGACGAAAAGCGTATTCTTGTACCAAGGCTTCTTCTCTGCTTCCTCAAAAAATTTACGAAGTGAATAATCGGCATACGCAAGACTCTGATGAAACGCGTGACGTCCCTTGGGTAGCTGGGCTTTGAGATGGTCCGGAATGCCATAGGGATTATGGCTCGAAAGGGTGAACACTCCAAGTGCAAAAGGCTGCGCGAAAGTGTCGATTTTTTCGAGAGCAAATTGCAAAAATGGTTCGTCATAGATTCCCCAGCTGCCATCGAAATATTTGTCGCCCGCAGGAAACTGACTTCTGCCAAAATATTTTTGAAACCCAAAAAGCTGCGCCATCGAATCGATGTGCATAGAGCCATTTTTCGCACCATGAAAAAATGCCGTTTCATAGCCGTTGTCGGCCAAGACTTTTCCAAGACCGGGAATTTGAACCGAACTATACTGCGACGTGATGAATGGTTCGCCCACAACCGAAGGTAGTGTCGCAAATATAGACGGCATTGCATCAATTGATTGCCGACCATTGGCATAGGCGTGGTTAAAGTAAAGACTCTTTTTTGCGAGCTCATTAACGAAAGGCGTGAAATTTGCCTCTGGATTGAGATATCCCATGTATTCCTGGCTCAAACTTTCCACAATCAGCACAACAACATTAGAGCCTTTTAACGAGACTGGTGCAAATTCACCTGGCGGCAGCTCGAGAATCTTGCGGGCATCTGCACTGCTCGAAAAAAAGTTGAGCTTGCTTAATTCGCGATTTTCAAAACTGCGGGTCAATTGAAAGGATGTGCTCAGTGCAAGTGCAGCAAGCTTGGAGTTGCCAAGCTGCATGGCGTGCGCTGGTACAATTGGTTTTGTCTGCAGGCCACCGCGCAAACCAAGCACTCCAATGCAAATACCGGCCAGTGTGATAAACGCCACTTTAACCGTACTGTTTGATCGCAATTCAGCCGGGTTAGCCAGTTGCGTCTTGCCCCACAAAAAAGCCAATATTGCGACCAGTGGCAAAGTCAGTGCAGGAACATGCCAGTAGTTGAATAGAAGTTGAGTGCTCTGCTGAATAGCATCGGACGATAGACTCAGAATACCAAGCGTGGTTCGACGTCCTGTGAATCGGAAATACTCGCTGTCAGCGATCTCAAGGAACAGAAAAATAGCGTGAAGAAAGAGAACAAACCACGCATAGCTATTGCTCACTGCCCGAAGCGCTGCGGATTTCGACTTGAGTCGGGCGGCTTCCAGGAAAAACAACGGCAACATCGTGGCAAAGACCACCCAAACATCGAAACGAAAGCCTAATAAAAAGGCGCTCAGCAATTCAAAGTTGGAGTGGATTGCGAGGGTGCTTTTGTTGAACTGATAAAAAAGGATTCTGGTCAATGCATATGCGCACAACAGACCGAAAACACGGAGGAGATAACCTCCGAGCGGGACTCTACGCAGCAAAACTGACATCAAAAACCTCACCAGATCTTGAAATTTGTGGCTTTGAGGGCCAAGCAGGACCGATGTTGTACCAAATGTCAGAGATAGACACCAACTCCGCGAGGTATTCCTTGATTGGCCGCAGTCACGATTGATTTATTCATTGTTCTTGCAGGAATTTCCGCAGCCGGATGTGGCTGCTTCGGCGCTAAAAAGGGCGGCGGGCTATTATTTGTTATTTGATAAAGCTGTTGATGATTTCTGGTCCCTTGGAATTATCGAACAGAGCAGGGTGCTTGCCATCAAGTTCAATAAATTCAGATTCCGCACAGTTCTTACAAGCTTTGACTTTTTCCTTCAGAACTGGCCATGAGGTGAGTTGGATTTTTGCATCGCTCATTCCCTGAGTGAAAAGGATTCGGCTCTTGAAGCCTGTCAGATGCGATATCAATGAACGTTCCAAATAAGCGTTAGGATTGTCTTTGGTGCTGCCGTATTTTGCTTTCATCCGTTGACAATTTCCGCTGGCGGGAATTTGTCCTGATTCTTCAAGTTCGCAACGCAACTTGAAGTTCAATGGTCCAGGTGCGTTGGCAATCACACCATCTGTCGAGTGAAGGTTATTTAGCCGAGTGACCAGATATCCGCCTTGTGAATGGCCGAGCAAAAAGATGCGCTCTGTTTTGATGCGCAACGCGGAATTGGCTTTTTGCTTGACCCATAGAAGTGCCGCCTCAGCATGTTTGAGATTGTCACCCATCAAAAGGTTTTCTTCGGGATATGCCACGCTGATGTAGAGAACGTTTGTGCGTGAAATCATTTTCTTGGTTTCATCCAGAGTTTTTTGTGCGGAGGCAACGATTTTATCGTCGGTTTCAACGGTCCCGTGAAATGTCATCATCACGTCTGCAGAAGGTGTTGTTGGTTTGTTAATGACGAGCTTCACACTCACACCGTTGTGTTGGATTGTGGTCTGGAACTGTCCACTTGCTAGGTCGAGTTCCTCTTCTTTGATTTCCGGTGCGGGAGCTGCGGGATTGCTGTTGGCAGGTGGAATCGAGATGTGTGGGTCTTTGATGGATGTGCTTCCGCACGCAGTTGCGGCGAGAGAGAGAAAAACAAAAAGAGAGGTCCTTGGTGACTTCATGTTTCGAACTCCTGAATGGGTGATTGTTTCTTTCATGAAGTCTTTTCGGTATTTTTATTCTGCACATTAAAAAAATGTTTAAGTTTCTGAAATATTGATAATAAAATATAAACATTGATTATTTAGCTTACAAAAACTGCAACTCATATTTTACCACCGTCAAGTGGGGTAAGCCTTCGGGATCCTTTCTCATTTAGACTGCCTTGTCCTAATCAGCGTCTGTCTAGAGGTTGAATCCCGCACTACGTCTGTTTGGTTTTTTTGCTATTTTGAAATTAAGATAAACTTCATCCACAAGCTGGGGAAAATTCAATGAGTTTCGGTAGCGCTGCTATTTTCTTAGCGTTGTCCTTTTCGATGTCATTTTTTGGATGTGTGTCGTGTATAAAGAAGAGCAACAGCGATGCCTATCACACGACAGGAAAGGTTCCATTGCGCACCGAGCATTTTCTTTGGCAGAAGCTGACAATTGATGAATTCAAACGCGATATTTTGCCACGAATGTTCGTTTCTGCAAAAGATTCTGATCTCGTTCCTGAAAGTGATCCGAAGAGCAAGTTGATACAGGGTGCCATAAATCGTGCGCATGATTACATTGTTAAAAAGTACCCGACGCTCTCTCATTTACCTCGACCTCAAGCAGCTCTGTTTACGGATCCATTGCCCAATGCGTTTGTCGAGACAGTGCGCAACTGTTTTGAAAAGCCAGTACTGTTGGGTGGTTCGAGCGATAAAGCTGAATTTGAAGATGCGGTTAGAATAACAAGAAATGGTTCCATCGCTGACACCGAGAACTGTCGAATGGCTGAGCCGGCTCTCATGAAAGAGGTTTTTCAATTTAGCAACTCTCTTAGTCATGGCTGCAAAATCGACGAGAGAGGGGGCTCTCTCGCCCTCTCCGGAAATTGTAAAATGAATCGATATTTTAATAATTTTAATCGGGCGCGACGTTTTTCTTTTGATAGAATTTCTTCGGTCATTTATTTTTCAACCGGATTATTTGAGTCAATCGGTGACGAGAATCTTGTTCTTTTCATAGTTATGCACGAGCTTGCTCATTATTATCGTGCCCATCCGGTACTGCCTGAAGCAGATTTTATAACCTATTATTCCGTCGGAGATAAGAACTCAACGGCTTGTCCCTTGCCTGACTCCCAGCTCAGCCGTATGGCGCAGGGTGAGAACTGGGCTGAGCTGACAAAGGTCATGAACGAAAAGCGTCTTGGTTATTACACATACGAACAAGAGGCTGATGAACTTGCCCTTGAGTTCTTGTCAGAACTGGGGCTACCCACTGGAATCGGCAGTGAGGCTTTAATGCGGATGCTGAAGCAGACAAAGAAGTCAGGACCGTCTGAGCTGGATTATGAGGCTTGCTCTGAGTTGAGAAAAAATAAATGGCTTACTGCAGATAAAAAGTCGGTTTACGTTCCGATTGGTAATCTTGCTGATCCTCATCATTCATTGTGCTATCGTGCCTATAATCTCGACCGTGAGCGCGACGCTCATTGTTTTAAATAGGCATTCTCAAGGATGCGGCAGGAGTTCTTTCTGCTGCCGGATTAGCCCGGTAGATTCTTCTCACCTGAATCTCACCGGGCCATTTGTTCTCCAGGCCGAAAATGAATTCATCGCTGGGTGTGACTGGAAATTTTCCCAGCTTCGCTTTGATACGCACATTTTCAGTCGGCCAGCTGACGTCGAGTGCCAGAGGTGTCTGGCCTTTGTGTTTACTTAACAGTGCGACAAGCTCGTCAAGATTCTCGTTTTTCTGAATGAAGCTTTCTTCTGCGACAAGGAGAATTTGTCTTGTGAGTTCAGCGCGTTTGTCGGCCACATGTCCCAGCGCCTGACACACCCCTTTTACGCTGCCCTCTTCAATTCCCTTACGGACTTTAACTTCCATCCATGCGGCGTCGCCAACCTTGGGTTTGTTGATGA